>JAJFLN010000771.1 GCA_021772705.1 Candidatus Cloacimonadota bacterium
GGGAAGACCCGGCCATTCAGTCGTCCCGGATGCGGGCATCCATAGTAGGACGAACGGATCGGGAAAACTCGGCCATTCAGTCGTCCTGGATGCGGGCATCCATAGTGGAGCGAAAGGTTTTATGGACAGGCATCATCTGTAAAGGAAACAGCGGACCACCACACTAGATCGACTTCGTCCGGGGGGGGGGCGCATAGAGATCACGGTGTCAGGCTGCCCCGCGCTGCGCCGCGGCTGCCAGGAAGGGCTGTACGTGCCCTCTCCCCCCCCCTCCCCCGGGGAGGGAGAAGGGCGCGAACAGACAAAAGAACCGCCGCCCCTGACGGGAACGGCGGTTCCTGACTTCTCTCGTGGGCCTGACGGCACAACAGGCACGCACCGGAGTGCGACGCCGCCCGACCGGGGTCAGACGAGCTGGATCTGAGCCATCTTGGCGGCGTCACCGCGTCGCATTCCCAGATGCAGAATCCGGGTGTAGCCACCCTTCCGCTCCTGGTAACGAGGTGCGATGCTGTCGAAGAGGCGCTTGACGACCTTCTTCTGACCCAGGCGAGCGAAGGCAAGGCGTCGCGATGCCTGCGTATCATTCCGGGCCAGAGTGATGAGGCGTTCGGCGAGGGGCCTGATGGCCTTGGCCTTGGCCTCGGTCGTCTGGATCTTCTCGTGCTCGAACAGAGAATTGAGCAGCCCCTTCAGCAGCGCCTTGCGCGCTCCGCAGGGACGAGAGAATTTTCGACCGTACTTGTTGTGTCTCACTTCACGGCTCCTTCATCGTCCTTCAATCCCAGGCCGTGCTGGTTGAGCTTCTCCCGGATTTCAAAGAGCGACTTCTTTCCGAAGTTCTTGATGGCCAGGAGTTCGGAAGCCTTCTTGGTGCCCAGCTCGCCGAGGGTCCGGATGTTCTCCTGCTCGAGGCAGTTTCGGGACCGGACGGAAAACTCGAGATCCTTGATGGCGATGTCAGTATTCTTGTTGTCGTCCTTCCGGCTCTCGACGACCATCTGGTAGTCCTCTTCCGGATAGGTCGCGTTGACATCCATGTTGAGGAACAGATCGAGGTGAGCCTCGAGCATCCTCGACGAGAGCTTGACGGCCTCGACAGGAAGCAGCGAGCCCTTGGTCCAGACCTCGAGGGTGAGCTTGTCGTAGTTCAGCTCCTGACCGACGCGAGTGTCCTCGACGTGGTAGTTGACCTTCGAGATGGGACTGAAGTGGCAGTCGAGGAACATGGTGTTCAGGGGGTACTCACCTTTGGTGTTCTTCCGGGCCAGAGCGTAGCCCGTGCCCTTCTCGACGGTCATCTCCATTTCCAGGGTGGTCTTCTTGGTCAGCTCACAGATGTAGCTGTTGGGGTTGATGATCTCCACATTGGTGTTCTCTTCGATGTCAGCGGCGGTCACTTTGCAGGGACCGGTGACATTGAGTCGGAGGGTGGAGGTCTCGTCCGTAAGGGATCTGACCACGATCTTCTTGAGGTTCATGACCACGTCGATGATGTCTTCGACGACACCTTCCACGGCGGAGAACTCGTGAAGCACGCCTTCGATGCGAACGGCGGAGATGCAGGAACCGGGCATGGAGCTGAGGAGCAGCCGCCTAAGCGAGTTCCCCAGGGTCTGGCCATACCCCCGTTGCAGGGGCTCAAGTACGAACTTACCGTAGTTGTTGTCGTTCGTGTCTCGCGTCAGTTTCAAATTGGGTTTGGTGATCTCAATTGACAAGGGTGATCCCTCCTACGACACTCGGCGCCGTGGCCGGGCCGGCTCTGGCGTCAGGTGTTACCGGGAGTAGTACTCCACCACCATGTTCTCCTGGATATCGGAGGGCATCTGCTGTCGTGTTGGCAAGGCGAGGAAAGTTCCCGCAGCCTTGTCGACATCGACCTTGACCCACTCCGGAATACCCCGGCTGGTGGCCAGCTGGACGTTCTCCTTGGTCCTGTTGAGCATGGAGCTGTTCTCACGAATGGCGATGCTCATTCCTGGCTTCAGCAGGAAGCTGGGAATGGTGACTTTCTTTCCATCCACCAGGACGTGGCCATGAAGGACCATCTGTCGACTGGCGCGTCGCGAAACAGCGAGGCCCATACGCATGACCACGTTGTCGAGTCGCGACTCCAGCGTCTGGAGGAGGACGGTTCCGGTGACTCCCTTGCCGCGGAGTGCCTTGGAGAAATATCCGGCGAACTGTCGTTCGAGGATACCGTAGGACTTGCGGAGCTTCTGCTTCTGCCGCAGCTGAGTGCCGTACTCGGACATCCTCAGTCGGGCGCTCTTGACCTTGCCGTGGATACCGGGCCAGTACGAGCGCTTCTCGAAGGAGCACTTCGTGGTGTAGCACCGGTTGCCCTTGAAGAAGAGCTTCTGCCCTTCGGTCCGGCAGATCCGGCACACGGGGCCGAGATCTCGTGCCATCGTTCCTTACCTCCTGCTAAAACTGGTGTTTGATTCTGGTGGATTCGATTCTGACGCCACCGGACCGAGCCGGTCAGTCAGATTCAGGTTTCTTCGATCAGACTCGGCGGCGCTTCTTGGGCCGGCACCCGTTGTGGGGAGCCGAGGTCACGTCCTTGATGAGACCGACCTTCACCTTCGAGTTCTGAATACAGCGAACGGCGGAATCCTTGCCTGAGCCCGGGCCGCGATAGAACACATCGACCTGCTGCAGACCATGGTCCATGGCCTTTTTGATCGCCGTGTCTGCCGCGAGCTGTGCCGCGTAAGGGGTGTTCTTCCTGGAGCCCTTGAAGCCGACGTTTCCGGCGCTGGACCAGGCGATGACGCAACCCTTGGGATCCGTCACCGTGACGATCGTGTTGTTGTAGGTCGACTGGATGAACACTTTGCCCACCGGGACGACCTTCTTGATCTTCTTCTTGCCCGAACCTTTCGGATCTGCCATTTCGTGTTACCTCTGTATGGGAACGGTTCAGTGACGCCCCCCTTCCGAGGAGCTCACTGTCAGGAACCGTTGGCTACTTCTTGACTTCCTTCTTCTTACGACTGACGGTCTTCTTCTTGCCCTTGCGAGTCCTGGCGTTGGTGCGGGTTCTCTGTCCCTTGACGGGCAGCCCTCTGCGATGTCGCAGGCCTCGATAGCCGCCGATATCCATCAGCCGCTTGATGTTGAAGGTCACCTCTCGACGAAGCTCACCCTCGATTTTGCCGATGGCATTGACTGCCTTGATCAGCTTGTTGATGTCGGCCTCGGAGAGGTCCTTCACGCGCACGTCGGGATTGACACCGGTCTGCTCGATGATCTGATGCGACCGGTGTGGGCCAATCCCGTAAATGTAACGGAGCGCGATTTCGATTCGCTTCTTTGCCGGTAGGTCGACGCCTGCGATACGGGCCATTGCTCGAAATTCCTTTACTCAATCCGCCGCGGTCGCGGCCGGGTCCATGGACCTTAGCCTTGCCGCTGCTTGTGCTTCGGATTACTGCAGGTGATCCGGACCAGCCCTCGCCGGCGGATGACTCTGCATTTGTCACACATTTTCTTGATAGATGCTCTGACTTTCATTGGGTCTTCCTGCTCGATGCCAGGTCTGGCACTGGGTGCCCCGCCTGGGTCTAGTTCTTCCGTTCCTGTTCCTGAATCTAGGTCCGCCTTACAGCTTCGTCAGGATCTCCGGGCCGTCTTCGGTGATAGCAATGGTGTGTTCGAAATGAACCGAAAGTTTTCCGTCCGCCGTCTTCACCGTCCAGCCATCCTTGGCCACAAAGGTCTCCTTGACGCCCTGGTTGAGCATCGGCTCTATCGCCAGCACCATACCGGGGACCAGCTTCATTCCCGTGCCGGCAGTTCCATAGTTCGGGACACTGGGGGGCTCGTGCATCTTCTTGCCGACGCCGTGGCCCATGTAGTCCCTGACGATTGAGTAGTTGTGTCGCTCCCCGTAAGTTTGGACCGCGTGACCGATGTCGTGCAATCGCCGGTCTGGCCTCATCTGGAGGATTCCCTCCCACAGTGACTGCTGTCCCACCCGGAGCATTCGCTCCAGAGACTTCGGAACCTTGCCGACAGCGTAGGTGTGGGCCGCATCCGCCACATACCCCTCGTGAATCACCGCGAAATCCAGACCGATGATGTCGCCCTCCTTGAGGACTACCTTGGGGCTGGGAATTCCATGGACCACTTCGTCGTTCACCGACGTGCAAAGTGACGCCGGAAACGGCGGCATCCCACGGTGGGGTTTGTATCCCAGAAACGGGGACTTGACTTTCCTCTTACGAATCGCCTCCTCAGCAATCTTGTTCAGGGCTTGTGTACTCATACCTGGCTTCACCGCATCGGCCATTTCGAGATGTATCTCGGCGACGATCCGGCCAGCGGCACGCATGATGTCCAGCTCCGCCTTGGACTTGAGTGTCACTCCGCGCCCAATTTCTGCAGGTACTGAACCACACATTGAAAGACCTCTCCGATCGGCGGCGTGCCGTCGAACTCCTTCAGTAGACCGCGTTCCTCGTAGTACTTCAGGACCGGGGCCGTCTGCTCCTCGTAAACGCGGAGCCGCTCTCGAATTACTTGCTCGTTGTCGTCAGGGCGAATCTTCAGGCCCTTACCGCAATCATCACAGATTCCCTCCACCTTGGGAGGGTTGTTATTCCTGTGGTAGACCCTGTTGCAGCCGTGACAGGTGAGCCGGAACACCAGGCGATCCAGGATTTCCTGACCCGGTACCTTGAGGTTCACCACGGCACGCATCTCGATGCCGCACTCCCCCAGGATCTTCGTCAGAGACTCGGCCTGAGGCAGCGTCCGGGGATATCCATCCAGAACGACACCGTTGCTCGATTCGCAAGCGACCTTGATCTGGTCGGCCACCATGCTCGTCATCAGGACATCGGGGACAAGCTTGCCATCCTTCATGTACTCGTTGGCCTCGAGACCCTTCGGGGTCCCTCCGTCGACTTCACTGCGAACGACATCTCCCGACGCCAAATGGCGAAGGCTGAAACGCTTGGCCAGGTCTTGCGCCTGCGTTCCCTTGCCCGCCCCTGGCGGCCCCATGATGAGCATGTTGAACATGGTCAGCTCTTCCTCATGAATCCCTGGTAGTGCCTGGTGACCATGTGCGATTCCATCTGCCGCACCGTGTCCAGAACAACACCCACCACGATCAGCAAGGCTGTACCACCGAAGTAGAACGGAACGTTCATGTACTTGTAGAGAATCTGCGGCAGCACGGAGATTGCAGCCAGGAACAGGGCTCCGCAGAGCGTGATTCGGTTCAGGATCCGATCGATGTACTCCGCCGTCTTGCGGCCAGCTCGAATGCCCGGTACAAATCCGCCGTACTTCTTCAGGTTATCCGCCATCTCCTTGGGGTTGAGGAGGATCGCCGTGTAGAAGTAGGTGAAGAAGATGATCAGGATTGCCTCGAGGAACAGATACAGAGGCTCTCCCCACCTGAGCATGGAGATCATGCTCGTGAGCCAGTCGTTCCCTGTGGTTCCACCCTTCAGGTTCGAGACCCAGGTCAAGATCAGAGTGGGGAACATCATGACCGAACTGGCGAAGATGACAGGAATGACACCGGCCTGATTGACTCGAAGGGGAATATGAGTGTTGGCACCCCCGTAGACCCGGCGACCCACCACGCGTTTCGCGTGCTGCACCGGAATCTTTCTCACACCATCCTGGATGGCAACCACGGCGCCGATCGTCACGATGGCGATGGCGAACATAGCCAGCATCTGAAGGACGCCAACGGGGTCGCCCTCGCCAATCCGGAAGGTGATCCAGGACTGGGCAAGCGCCGAAGGAAGGCCGGCAACAATACCG
>JAJFLN010000772.1 GCA_021772705.1 Candidatus Cloacimonadota bacterium
GAAGCATGTCCTGAGCTACGCCGAAGGGGATGAATGGAGCGGGCGGCCATATCGTCTGACCCTTCGGCAAGCTCAGGAGAGGGGCCTCTGCCGCTCCAACACTGGCCCTCCCCTGAGCCATCTGTCGAAGGGTCGGGCCGAACGGATTGGGAGTTTCGGGACGGAAACGAACTCGTATTGGGGACATTGGGTAGCAGGCCGAGAGCCGGCCGCTCCCCTCTGCTCAGCATCTCAACGCTCCACCCAAAAACATCTGTGTTCACTGTGACCTCCGTGAACTCCGTGTAACCTCGAATATGGCTCCCCCCCGCTTGATATGCTCTCGTGAACTCCTCGGGACGTATGGACGAGGCGGCGTGCCAGAGGCTAGAGTCGGGGCATCATGTCTCCTTTGAATATCCTTCTCATCTTCGTGCCCGCCACGGTGATAGCCGAACACTTCCACGCCGGACCAGTGGTCATCTTCGGGACCGCCTGTCTCGGGATCGTCCCCCTGGCGCACATTCTGGGGGTGGCGACGGAGCACATCTCGGAGCGGGTGGGACCCGGGCTGGGTGGGTTCCTGAACGCCACCTTCGGAAATGCGACGGAGCTTATCATCGGAATGATGGCCTTGCTGGGCGCTTCGGAGCTGGTGCGTCAGTCGGCCAATCCCGGCCCGGACAAGACGGCGGCGGAGCTGCTGGCCAGCGCCGATCAGCTTATCCGAGTGGTACAGGCTTCCATCACGGGATCGATCATCGGCAACCTGTTGTTCATCCTGGGTCTGGCATTCCTGATCGGAGGGATCGGAAGGGAGAGGCAGCGGTTCAGCCCCAAGGTGGCAGAGGTGGGGAATGCCATGATGACTCTCGCCGTGGCGGGGCTGATGGCGCCTTCAATCATCTATTGGCTCGACCGATTCACCCAGACGGCGGAGTCCCGGCTGAGCAGGGAGACCTTCATCCACCTCAGCGAAGAGGTGTCCGTCGTCCTGCTCATCATCTACGCCCTCTCGCTGCTCTTCTCATTCAAGACTCACAAGCACCTCTACCGTCCCACCGACGAGGCGGGGGACCAGGACGAGGATCGGCACGCCCACATCGGCCCCCTCTGGAGCATGAAGAAGTCGATGGTGGTGCTCTTCGTGGCGACCCTGTTCATCGCATTCATCTCGGAAATTCTGGTCGGTTCTCTGGAGGCGGCGGGCAAGGAGATGGGGCTGAATCCGATCTTCATGGGCCTGGTGATCGTCGCCATGGTCGGTAACGCGGCGGAGCACGCCTCGGCGGTCATCATTGCCAGGCGGGGCAACATGGACCTGGCCCTGAACATCGCCATGGGTTCCAGCATGCAGATAGCCCTGTTGCTAGCCCCGGCGCTGGTCCTGGCCAGCACGTTCATGGAGAAGACCATGACCCTGGTCTTCTCACCCCTGGAGGTGGCCTCCGTCGGCCTGGCCGTGGCCATCACGACGGTGGTGAACCTGGACGGAGAGTCGAACTGGCTCGAGGGAGCCCAGCTGCTGTCGGTCTACATCATCCTGGCGCTGGCCTTCTATCACGCCTTCTGAGGATATCGATGGAAGTAGCCGTCGATGAGTCCGATGGAACCGGTGATCATCATGTTGCCGGCTGGGGCCGCAAACCGAGGCCGGCAGGCAAAGGGAAACTCGACTGCCTCCGTCAGATGACGGCGAGGTCCCGTGACGAGAAACCGCTGGACCGCCGGGATACCGACGGCCTCCCGGACGATGGCGCCCTCCCCTTCGTCGGCCTGGATCTCGGCTGTCTCGATCGACCCGTCCGCGAGCTGTCCCAGGAATCGAGACAGATTGTCGAGACGGTCCTCCAGCTCGTAGGTGTGGTGCTCCATGATGGCCAGGACCTCCCGGTCTCGCAGGATGGCGGCCATGGTGTGGCTGTTCCCCACGTTCAAGACGAGATCGATCCCCCCGGGCTCCGGCGGATCGCCTCCAAGAGGCGACAGACAACCCAGGAGAGCGGCGACGCAGGTGTCAGCGATGACCAGGGGGCACTCGGGCAGGCGGGCTGACAGATACTCTCCCACGGAGGTCATCCTCATGAAGCACTCCGGTATGTCGTCGCCCGGATAGACCAGTGGTTCGAGACGAGGAGACTCCTGGAGAGAACAGGCGAATCGGGACCAGCGAAAGTCGCGGTCCGACTGGTCCGGGCCCGCCGTGCCGTGGTCCTGGACAGCGATGGCGATACCATCGCCTGGCCGGAGCTCCTCCCCCATGGAGCAGAGGAAGGCCTGTAGATCCTCCACGTCGAGTTCGTCGAGGGAGAGGACCGTCCCGGTGGGCTCGGCGGAGATCTCCATCCCCTGCTGCAGGACCTTGGCGGTGGAGTTCTTCACCGTGAAGGCAGCTTCAGGACTGAAGATGACCCGGTGCCCCTTCTTCAGGTGCTTCCTGAGCGCCTTGACCATGGGGCCGCCGCCGACGGTTCTTCCCTTCAGGTAGAGATCGCCCTCCAGCTCCGCGATACGGCGGGCCATGATCTTCGACTTGGAGGGCACCACCATCTGGATGCAGTTCTCGAGTCTCTTGCTCGAGTCGAAGAGCAAGAGGTCCCGTGTTCCGGTTCCCACGTCGATCGCGAGGATACGCATGGAGCCATCCTATCCCATGGCGCCTATTCAGAGGAGGAGCATTCCGGCCAACGGAGATCTAGCCGAGAGCCCGCGGCTGGCCTACTCCCGCCCCCCGTTCACCCCGAGCTTGTCGAGGGGCGGGCAAGTACTGGCGGGGCCCCTCGACAAGCTCGGGGTGAACGGGGGAGGTGGTGAACCTCGACGACCTCAGACGATATGGCCGCCCGCTCCATTCATCCCCTTCGGCGTCGCTCAGGACATGCTTCGACAGGCTCAGGACGAACGGATCGGGAAAACTCGGCCATTCAGTCGTCTTGGATGCGGGCATCCATAGTGGGGCGAACGGGGGAGGTGGTGAACCTCGACGACCTCGGGGCGAACCGGAGAGAGGCGGACCTTCGACGATCCTGGATTGCTTGATCGCTCTCGGGGCCGATGTTACCGTGACGACCGGTTCCAGCCATGAATGAACAGGCCAGAAAGACTGCATTGCGACTGATGACATACGGTCTGTATGTCCTCGGCGTGGAGCACCAGGGCGACCTTCGGGCCGCCAGTATCACCTGGGTCTCGCAGGCATCCTTCGAGCCGAGCCTGATGGTGATGGGGATCAAGAAGACCGGAAGGCCCTTCTCACTCCTCAAAGAGAGCAGGAAGTTCGCCCTGTCCATCCCCGAGAGTGGCCAGAAGGACATGGCCTTCGCCTTCTTCAAGACCGGTGAGGGTAAGAACGGGAAGATGGGCGACTTCGCCTACGAGACGGCCACCACCGGGGCTCCTATCATCAGCGCCGCCATGGCTTGGCTCGAGGGGGAAGTGCAGAGCATCGACGAGACCGGCGACCACGCGGTCGTCATCGGGCGAATCACCAACGCCGGAGTCAAGCGGGATGGAAAGGCTCTGACTCTCGAGGAGCTGGGCCTCAAGTACGGAGGTTGAGTCCACCGTGCTGGGGCCAGTTCTCCTGATTCTGAAGTCCCTCTTCTGGCTGGGAGTTGCTCTCTGGATTGGACGACAGTCAGAGGATCGCCGCTCCGTGTCCTTCCGGGCCTTTGGCTGGGGTTGCCTGGCGTTTCTTCTCTCTCTGATGACGCAGAAGTTGCTGTTTCTTGGCTCGGCACCAGCTTCCATGTCCGCCCCGGCCGGAGTCCTGGCGGTGCTGCTCGTCGTCGGTCCTTCGGAGGAATTCTGGAAGTCTCTCATGGCTTTCGCCGTTCGCCCGAGGGCGGGTTTCTCGACACCGCGGCAATCGGTGATGGCCGGCGTCGCCGCCGCCGCCGGATACGCCTTCTTCGAACATCTAGGCCGATTCCTGGACCCCGCCACTCCCGTCTTCGTGCTCGTCTCGAAGTCATTCCTGGGCACGTCACTGCACGCCTTGCTCTCCATCTTCTGGAGCCTTCCGGCCTGGGATCTGGACGAGCCGGGAGGCCGTACTTCCTGGTTGTGGGGCGTCGCCCTGGCAGGCGTCATTCACGGTCTCTACAACTGCGGCTCCTTCCTTCCCGCATGGACCGGAGGCACACTCTGGCTGGCCACGGCCCCCCAGGTCCTGATCGTCGCCTGCTTGCTCCCCTGTTTCCTCAACCGCCTGCCAGCTCCTTCGGTGAGCGAGCCACCAGAGTCCACAGCGCCAGCAGCATGAGCTGAATCATGGCCAGAAAGATCCTCCACATTGTTACGGGCCTGGGAACCGGCGGGGCAGAGGCCATGCTGGTCAAGTTGTTGAAGAAGCTGGACCGCAGGAAGTTCCGTTCCTCCGTCCTGTCCCTGATGGAGCGAGGGGCCCTGGCAGACACCCTGGAGGCGGAGGGGATTCCCGTGGAGTTCCTGGGTCTACGCCCTCCCCTGCCTTCCCCTCTGGCCCTGTTTCGCCTGGGAGATATCGTACGCCGCCAGAAGCCCGACCTGCTCCAGGGCTGGATGTACCACGGCAACTTGGCGGCCACGATCGGAGGCTGGTTCACGGGCAACTCGACTCCCGTGGCCTGGAACGTCCACCACGCACTCTACTCCCTCTCGATGGAGAAGTTCACCACCGCCATGGTGATCCGGCTCTCGATACCCATGTCTCGAACCGCTTCGGGCATTCTGTACTGCGCCCAGGTGTCAAAGGAGAACCATCAACGCATTGGCTACAGAGCTCCGATTCATCAGGTCATTCCCAACGGCTTCGACTGCAAGCAGTTCCGCCGGGATCCCGTCGCCCGCAAACGCGCCCGGGAAGCCCTGTCCCTGAAGGAGGATCAGACAGTGATCGGACTCATCGGCCGCTATCACCCCATGAAGGATCATGCGGGGTTTCTGAAGGCCGCAGCCCTTCTGGTCCAGCAGCAGCCAGCTGCCCGGTTCATCCTGGCCGGTACAGGAGTGGAAGGAGGAAACGAGTCACTGGCCGGACTCCTCCGGGAAGGGAACCTGGCGGAGCGGTGCCATCTCCTTGGAGAGAGGGACGACGTACCGGACTTGCTCTCGGCATGCGATGTTGGCTGCTCCTCCTCCTGGTCCGAGGCCTTTCCCAACGCCATCGGTGAGGCCATGTCCTGCGAGCTCCCCTGCGTGGTGACCGACGTGGGGGATTCGGCCTGGATGGTGGGAGACACGGGCACGGCAGTGCCCCCCCGTGACCCGCAAGCCCTGGCAGCGGCGCTCGAGCAGTGGATTGTCTCGGGACGGGAGAAACGGGAGAAAGCCGGAAAACGAGCCCGCAAGCGGGTCCAGCAACACTTCTCGCTCAACTCGGTCGTGGCTAGATACGAGAAGTTCTTCGACGATCTGCTCCGCATTCAGGAACAGGATCAACCTTGAACCCGGGGCTCAGAGCCTCCAGAGGTGGACGCCAGCAGGCCTGTCCTTGCGGGAGAGACGGGCCGGGACATCGACCACGATCCCCGTCTCATTCCGGAGAAGGCGGCGGATCAGACTCCAGCCCTGTTCCACGTAGGATCGATGAGCCGTCGCGAGTACCACGGCGCTGGCGGGCTCCAGTGCTTCCATCTCCATGGGCCGGATGCCGCAAGCGGCCACCACCTCATCCGGGTCGGCCAGCAAATCGCAAACCTGGACTCGGATTCCGTACTGCTCCAGCTCCCGTACGATATCCGGAACCCGGCTGTTCCGAGTGTCGGAGACGTCGGGTTTGAAGGTCACTCCCAGCACCGTTACGACGTCGCCCTCCGGCTCTGACGTGCCTGGGTGCGTGCGCCCCCGGCGGACCATCGCCTTGACCAGCTCGCTGGCAATGTAGCGGCCCATTCCGTCGTTGATACGGCGCCCGGCCAGGATGACTTCAGGATAATAGTCAGCCTTCTCCGCCTTGTGAGTCAGATAGTAGGGGTCCACCCCGATGCAATGGCCTCCGACGAGACCGGGAGTGAAGGAGAGGAAGTTCCACTTCGTCCCCGCAGCCTCGAGGACGTCGTGAGTGTCCACTCCCAGCCGCCTGAATATCAGGGACAGCTCGTTCATCAGAGCTATGTTCAGATCACGCTGGGTGTTCTCGATGACCTTGGCCGCCTCGGCAACCCGGATGGTCGGCGCCCGGTGGACGCCGGCTGTGACAACGGAGCCGTAGACGCGGGCCACCACATCCAGGGTCGCCTCGTCTTGCCCGGAGACGACCTTCACAATCTTCTCGAATGAGTGTTCCGGATCGCCGGGATTGATCCGCTCCGGCGAGTAACCCACATGGAAGTCCTTGCCACAGGACAGACCGGAGGTCGTTTCCAGCACGGGCACACAGTCCTCCTCAGTCGCTCCCGGGTAAACAGTGGACTCGAAGACGACGATATCCCCTGCCTTTAGCTGGGAACCGACCACCTTCGCCGCACTCAACAGGGGAGAGAGGTCAGGCTGGCGGCTGCTGTCGATGGGAGTCGGAACGGCGACGATGTGGAAGTCTGCCTGTTCCAGGTCGCTGGCGTCACAGGTGAGATCGATGTCCGCCTCCGACAGCTCCCGAGGAGTCACCTCGCCTCGCCGGTCCCTTCCATTCCGCAACTCCAGGACCCGACGGGTGTCCACATCGAAGCCGACGGTCCGGCCCTGGCGTCCGAAGGCCAGAGCCACGGGCAGTCCGACGTATCCCAGGCCGACGACGGAGACCCGGCGACCGTGTTCCTCAGCTGCCATAGAACTCACGGTACCAGGTCACGAATCGATCGATGCCGACTTCGATCGGGGTATCGGGCTTGTAGTCGACGGTCTCCATCAGGTCCGAAACATCGGCGTAGGTGGCCCGCACATCACCGGGCTGCATGGGCATCAAGTTCATGGTCGCCTTCCGGCCCAGCTTCTCCTCCAGGACTTGGATGAACCGGATCAGAGGCACGGGTGAATTGTGTCCGATATTGAAGATCCGGTAGGGCGCCGTCGGGCTCGAACCGGGGGTCAGGATGCCATTGGCTCGAGCCTCCCTGGGTGCGGCCTTGCCGTCGAGGAGCCGCAAGACCCCTTCGACGATGTCGTCGATGTAGGTGAAGTCCCGTTCCATCTTGCCTTCATTGAACACGTCGATCGGTTCGCCGGCCAGGATGGCTCGTGTGAACAGAAAGAGAGCCATGTCAGGCCGTCCCCAGGGTCCGTAGACCGTGAAGAACCTGAGACCCGTCGTGGGAATGTCGAACAGGTGGCTGTAGGAATGGGCCATCAGCTCGTTGGCCTTCTTGGTGGCCCCGTAGAGGCTGATCGGGTGATCCACTCCATCTTCAACCGAGAAGGGCATCCGGGTGTTGATGCCGTAGACGGAGCTGCTGGAGGCGTAGACCAGATGCTCCACAGGACTCTGCCGGCAGGCCTCCAGGATGTTCAAAAACCCCGTGATGTTGCTGTTGATGTAGACGTGAGGGTGCTCCAGGCTATACCGGACCCCGGCCTGGGCAGCCAGGTGGGCGACCCGCTCCGGGCGATGCCTGGCGAACAGCGCCGAGATGGCCTTCTGTTCCTCCAAGGCGATCCGGGCTTCAGTGAACCGGGGGAACTCCTTGAGCCGCTGCAGCCGAGCCTCTTTCAGACGGACGTCGTAGTAGTCGTTGACGCAATCCAGACCGATCACCTCATCGCCTCGCTGGAGGAGTCTGAGGGCGAGATGATTGCCGATGAATCCGGCCGAACCGGTGACTAGGATGGACATGGACGCGGGGGGGCGAGGAGGCTCCACTCTAGCTCAGGGCACGGGAGACACGCAAGGCGGCAGGGCTCCCTGGGTGCATGTCCCGTAGGGGGTCCCCTGGCCTATTCCGGATCCGTTCGCCCCACTATGGATGCCCGCATCCAGGACGACTGAATGGCCGGGTCTTCCCGATCCGCTCGTCCTACTATGGATGCCCGCATCCAGGACGACTGAATGGCCGAGTTTTCCCGATCCGTTCGT
>JAJFLN010000773.1 GCA_021772705.1 Candidatus Cloacimonadota bacterium
GGCGGCTATACGGCCACGAGGAAGCCGATTCGTCTCGCCTACAGTTGTGAGTTCACCACTCGTGAAGACGCCTTGGCCAGAGAGCGGCAAATCAAGAACTGGTCACGTGCCAAGAAGCGGGCCTTGATAGCCGAGGATTGGAAAAAGCTGCGCGAACTGGCCAAGGCCAAAACGCCGAAGCAAGCGCCTGTGGGCCCCTCGACAAGCTCAGACGATATGGCCGCCCGCTCCGTTCATCCTTCGACAAGCTCAGGACGAGCGGATCGGGAAGACCCGGCCATTCAGTCGTCCTGGATGCGGGCATCCATAGTGGGGCGAACGGATCCGGAATAGGCCAGGGGACCCCCTACGGGACATGCACCCCAGGGCCCCGTCTGTAGCCTGGCGCTGTTATACTGGCAGGAGGTTGCCGATGTTCCCAGAGGGATAAACCTGCATTCGCGACTGTTAGGTTCCAGCTGCCATGAAAATCAAGTTCTGGGGAACTCGAGGTTCCATAGCCACACCGCTGCCGGACCGGATGAAGTACGGCGGAGACACCAGCTGTGTCGAGATCATCACCCACGAGCATCGGGAGATCATCCTGGACGCTGGCACGGGCATCCGACGGCTCGGCGAAGCGGTCATGGGGCGGAAGGCTACCTGCAAGGGCGGCGCGCTGCTTCTGAGCCACCTGCACTGGGATCACATCCAGGGATTCCCGTTCTTCATCCCCATCTACGACCCTCACTTCACATGGCAGGTCTACGGCCCCTACAGGATCGACCAGACATTGGAGGACCGGTTGAAGAAACAGATGAGCGACCTGTTCTTCCCCGTGATCCTCGAGGAAGTGAGCAGCACCTTGGAGTTCATCGGCGTCGTGGAAGAGGAGTTTCATCTCGGCAAGACCCGGGTCATCCCCAGATTCCAGAATCACCCCCAGGGATCTTACGGGTACCGGATCGAGGACGGCGGCAAGAGCGTGGCCTATATGACCGACATCGAGCACCCCGACGATCAGGTGCCCGAAGAGACCCGCACCCTGGCCAAGGACGCGGACCTGCTCATCTTCGACGCCCAGTACACCCCCGAGGAGTACGTGAAGCACATCGGCTGGGGCCACTCGACCTGGGTCACGGCCTGTCAGATCGCCAAGGCTTGCAACGTGAAGCAGCTGGTCCTGTTTCACCACGATCCGGGCCACGACGACGACTTCATCGACGACATGGTAGACAAGGCGCGGGAGATGTTCCCAAACACCATCGCCGCGAGCCGGGACCTCGAGATCGAGCTCTGAACACTCCGAACCTCCTCTGTAACGAACTCCTCCGGATTCTCCAGGAGTCGGCCCTGCCGGGCCTGTCCGATGACCGGTCAGTGCAGAGCTTGAACCAGCACCTCGCCCCCTTCGACGTGGATGTTTCCAGCGCCCGGATCTCCGATCTTCGAAAGCTCTACCACCAGGGCTGGGACGATGTCCTCCGAGACCTGGTCCCGGCGGAGGACCACGACTGGATCAACCAGAAGTACCGCAAGCTGGTCTTCTGAGCACCGGCGCCGAACCAGCTGGCCCCGGGATGCCGCAGCGATTCAGACAGGTCAGACAGGCGCGGGCAGCCACCCTTGGGGGTCACGGAGGCCACGGAGCACGCAGGGGTCACAGAGGTCATTTTGGGGGCCCGTGTGGTGCTGATCCGAGGGGTTGCCTCCAGCGTCTGGATTCGTTCTGGACCGAATGTGTCCAGTACAGTTTCACCAATAGGGACCCTCTGTGCCTCCGTGACCTCTGCGAACCCTGTGTAAAGCCCTGTGGCATAGCAACTGAGACCCTCCCCCTTGTGCCCTACTCCGAGGTAGTCCTTCGGACTCGACGGGACCGGGGGGGCGGGCAGTAGAATCGTTGCCAGATGTCCGGCGACGATCCCATCAAGGCGGAAGCGGAGAAGATAGGCAACGCCATCGAGCACATTCGCTCGGCCGGTTTCACCTACTCCGACGAGATGATCAAGAACTACTACGTCTGCCTCAAGACGAAGCCTTTCGTGATCCTCGCCGGCCTTTCGGGAACAGGGAAAACGCAGGTGACGCGCCTCTTTGCCAAGGCCATCGGAGCCCACTACACCCTGATCAGCGTCAGCGCTTCATGGACCTCCGACGCCGACCTGCTGGGGTACTGGGATCGGGAGCGGAACCAGTTCGTCGAGACCCGGTTCGTCAAGCTCCTCAGGGCCGCTCTGAAGGCCTACAAGAAGGGAACCAAGGATCTCTTCTTCGTCTGTCTCGACGAGATGAACCTGGCCCGAGTGGAGCGTTACTTCGCCAAGTTCCTCTCGGCGATGGAGGGGCTCTACGTGGAGGACAGGAAGATCGTTCTCGACGGCACCGACGAGGTGCTCTACTGGCCCCCGAACCTCTTCTTCGTCGGTACCGTGAACATGGACGAGACCACCTACGCCTTCTCCGACAAGGTCCTGGACCGGGCAAACTCCATCGAGTTCGATGTCACCGTCGACGACCTATTCAACGAATCGGTCAAGGGTCTGCCTCCGGATCCCATGCCCCTGAGCTATCAGGACCTGGCCAAGGTCAGGCGGGACCTGTCCCACCCGGACGTGCGAGAGATCTCCAAGCGATGGCGAGGCGAGCTCGTGGCGATCTGGAAGATGCTCGAGCCTTACAGCTTCCACTTCGGCTTCCGGATCCGAGACGAGATCGAGCTCTTCATTCTCAACGCCCAAGGCCTCCTGGACGAGCGAACCGCCTTCGACCTTCAGGTAAAGCAGAAGATATTGCCCAAGATCATGGGCGGCGGCGACTCCCTCAAGATGCTGTTGCTGAAACTCCAGGACCACTTCGTGGATCGCAAGTTCCGGTACTCGGCCCGCAAGGTGGAAGAGATGAAACGGCGCCTGATCATGGACGACTTCACGGGCTACTATCCAGGCCAGAAGCTCCGGCAGGCGGTCTGAACCGGCCAGACCACAATCAACGGCCACGCCAGATTCGCCGATGCATGATCCTGTGACACCTTTCCCCGGCTACCGAATGAGACTGGCGACAGTCGCCTCCCTGTTGCTCCTCTCCTTCTTGCTTCCGTCGGAGCTCCAGGCCACCCGCAGGATCCGTTTCCGCCAGCCCGAGCACGCCCTGGTCAAGGACAGCACCTCCAGGGTCATCATCATCAACGTGCCGGCACGCAAGCTTCGAGGATACATGGACGGAAAGATGGTCTACGAACGGCCCGTGGCGGTGGGGCGCAACAGCTACCCGGGAGTGGTGGAGAACACCAAGACCCGGCTGGGAAGCTACAAGATCCGCCACTGGTACTCGAACTACCGAACCAAGGACTACCCAGTCCCCTGGACCCGGTCGGAGTGGCAGGGCGCCTTCGGCATCCATACGGCCATCCTGGAACCCGACGCCCTCTATCAACACCTGCACGGAACCGTGGGCCCCGTGGAGCTGAGAGACTGGATCGTGGAGCGAACCTCCCCCCGCCTCAGGCGGCCTGATGAGAACGAGCAGAGCTATCGACGGTATCTCGATCGATTCGAGTACGGCCTGTCCCACGGCTGCACCCGGGTGTCGAACCAGACCATCACAGAGCTGCGGGAACAGTTCCCCGTCGGCACGGTTCTCCACAAGGTCTACGCCCTGGTGGAACGATACGATCCGGCCGAAACCGGCGGCATCGAGGAGCGCCATTTCCCCAACATCTACCGCTACGAGGACTCCGACAACGGGATCTATGACGTCTCTCGCGGCGTCCTGATCCGCTATCACCATCCGGAGGACAACTATCACCTCGGACCGGCCCTGCCGCCGAAGCCTGACGAGAACGAGGCGCCGGAAGAGACCGACGGAGCAGAAGAGGACCCGGAAGAGGAACTGAGTCCCCTGGAGCGACTGAAGCAGCGCGTCGCCCGGCGAAGGCCAGCCCACACCGGCGACTGACAGCCCGTCTGGGCCGTTGTTCCCGGCCCCCCCGTGACAGGACCGCCTTAGGCCCAAAGCCCATGAATTAGTGGAGGTAATGTTTGAACAGGTCAAGCTTTCGTGTGTCATTCAAGTGTTCATCAGCACTCTCAGTCGCACCAGTCCAATTGGGGGTTTGGGGGAGCTGGCTCCCCCAACGGGGCGTGGGGCTGAGCCCCACTACAACAAAATCCGTCTT
>JAJFLN010000774.1 GCA_021772705.1 Candidatus Cloacimonadota bacterium
CCATATCGTCTGACCCTTCGGCAAGCTCAGGAGAGGGGCCGGTCCGCGAAACGACGTTCTGTGCCTCGACAAGCTCGGCACGAACGGATAAGGAAGGAAGCGTTAGGACCACCGCACTAGCTCTGGTAGTTGATCACGTCCACGGGACAGGCCTGTGCCGCCTCTTCGATGGAGTCTCTCGATGACAGATCGGCATCGGAGCGAACCTCCGCGGAGATCTCATCGACGGTAAAGACGTCGGGGCAGAGGTCCTCGCAGGCCCGGCAGACGATGCAGCCTGGCGCTATCCAGACCTTCTTCATTTCGGGCTTCTCGTGTTCATGGTCACGTCTGGGAATCTAGCTCCCGCACCGGTGCACCCGCCACAGATAACTTCCCTTGCCCGCCGATCAGTGCAGGTAGTTGAGTATGATGTCCCGAAACTCGATGAAGAACAAGATTGACGGATCGTCCTTGAGGCGACAGGTGACACGGTCGGCCCGGCGGATCGTCGTCAAGGTGGGCTCCAATGTGCTCGCTTCCGACGAGCTGGGACTGGACGCTGGAGTCATGGCCAGCCTGGTCGCCGAGGTCAGCCGTCTGTGGCGCGACGGCAGGGAGGTGGTTCTCGTCAGCTCCGGAGCCATCCTTGCCGGAAGGGTCCTGCTGGGAATGAAGGACCGCCCCAGACTGCTTCCGGAGAAGCAAGCCTGCGCCGCCGTGGGCCAACCGGAACTCCTGGGCAGATACCGGGAGCTCTTCGGCTGGCACGGATGCGCCGTCAGTCAGGTCTTGTTGACTGCCGAGGATCTGCGGGATCGACGGCGGTACCTGAATGCCCGCAACACGCTCCGGGCGCTGCTGGGCCACAAAGTGGTCCCCATCGTCAACGAGAACGACACGGTGAGCGTCGAGGAGATCAAGTTCGGTGACAACGACATCCTGAGCGCTCTGGTCTCAACTCTGGTGGAGGCCGACTTGCTGCTGATCCTCTCCGATGTTGCGGGCCTGTACAGCAGTCACCCGGAGGAGAAGGGAGCTGAGCTGATCGACTGGGTCCAGAAGATCGGCCCGGCGGAGCACGCCCTGGTCCAGGGTGGAGCTGGAGAACACGGCCTGGGAGGGATGGGGAGCAAGCTCGACGCTGCCGCCAGGGTCATGAAGATGGGCATTCCCATGATCGTCGCCTCCGGCAAGAGTCCCGGGGTGTTGCCGTCAGTGCTTCAAGGTGACCCGGTGGGCACCCTGTTCCACTCACCTTCCGTGCCTCGCCTCCAGGGCCGGAAGCACTGGCTGGCCTTTGCAGCCCATCCGAAGGGAATCCTCACCCTGGATCCGGGAGCCTGCAGGGCCATCGCAGATCAGGGCAAGAGCCTGTTGCCATCAGGGATTCAAGCCATGACGGGCAGGTTCGACCCGGGAGATCCCGTGGTCTGCAACGACACCGGCGGGAACGAGATCGCCCGAGGCCTGGTCAACTTCTCGGCAGAGGAGCTGAACCGCATCAAGGGCTGCCACACCTCGGATATCATCAAGATTCTCGGATACAAGGACTACGACGAAGTGATTCACCGCAACAATCTCGTGTTGCGATGAATCGACAGAGACGTTGCTTTCAGCAGAGGTACTCATGACACAGCAGATGGACCCCGACGATATCGAACGCTTGATCGTGGAGACCGCCCGCCGCGCCCGGCAGGCATCCCGGTCGCTTGCGGTGATCGGCTCGGCGGTGAAGGACAGGGCGCTGCTCTCCATGGCCGATGGCCTGGAGGAGGAGGCGGCGGACATCCTGTCGGCAAACCAGAAGGACGTGGCGGAGGCGAAGGAGGGGGACCGAAACTCGGCCTTCATCGACCGGATGACCCTGACCCCGGACCGGATCCGGAAGATGGCCACCGCCCTGAGAGAAGTGAGTCGGCTGCAGGATCCGGTCGGGTCCATCGACTCGGCCCAGATACGGCCCAATGGTCTACAGGTGAGCCGCGTCAGGACTCCCATTGGGGTGGTGGCGATCATCCACGAGTCCCGGCCCGACGTGACCAGCGATGCGGCGGCTCTCTGCCTCAAATCGGGTAACGCCTGCATTCTCCGAGGGGGAAGTGACGCCGCCCGATCCAGCGGCGCCATCGCCGGAGTGATGGTGAAGCGCGGGATCGACGCCGGCCTGCCTCGATCCTTCATGCAGATCGTGCCGGTACAGGAGAGAAGCACTCTGCCCATCCTGCTGCGGCAGGACGACATGATCGACGTGGTGGTGCCCCGAGGCGGCGAGGGATTGATCCGCATGGTTGTGGAGCAGTCCACCATCCCGGTGGTGAAGCACTACAAGGGCGTCTGCCATACCTATGTCCACGCCGACGCCGATCTGGACATGGCCGTCGACATCGCCGAGAACGCCAAGTGCCAGCGGCCCGGAACCTGCAACGCACTCGAGACTCTGCTGGTCCACCGGGAGGCATCCTCCAGCTTCCTGCCCCGGATCGCCGAGCGCTACGAGGCGCAGGAAGTGGTCATCCACGGATGTCCTGAGACTTGCCGGCTGATTCCCTGGGCCCGGCTCGCCACGGATTCGAGCTGGGACACGGAGTACCTGGACCTGGAAGTTTCAGTCCGGGTCGTCGACGACCTCGACCAGGCACTGGATCACATCGCCGCCCACGGTACGGGTCACTCGGAGGCGATCATCACTGAAGGCTACGCCGCAGCCGAAAGGTTCCTGGCCGCCGTGGATGCTGCCGCCGTGTTCGTCAACGCCTCGACCCGCTTCACCGATGGAAGCCAGTTTGGCCTGGGCGCCGAGATCGGCATCAGCACCCAGAAACTTCATGCCCGGGGACCCATGGGTCTCCAGGAGTTGACCACCTACAAGTACGTTGTTCGGGGGACGGGCCAGGTTCGGCAATGATTGATCGGCCCGGCGCCCATCTGTTACCTGACTCTTGAAGCGAGTCCTGCCACAGGCCAAGTTGGTCCCTGGCCTGGGACTTGCCCAGAGGATGTGATGAATCTTGGAACCGACGAAACATATCTGGATGGACGGCAAGCACGTGGACTGGGACAAAGCGCAGATCCATCTCTTGACCCATGCATTCCACTACGGCACAGCCGTTTTCGAGGGTATTCGATGCTACAAGACGGATCGAGGTCCTGCAGTGTTCCGTCTTCAAGATCACATGCGCCGGCTGCACAATTCAGCCCACATCATGGGTATGGAAGTCCCCTACAGCCAGGAAGTCCTCGAACAGGCCGTGGTAGATACGATCCGGCTGAATGAGGTGGACGAGTGCTACATCCGCCCCATCGTCTACCTCGGCTATGGCAAGCTCGGTCTCAACCCGGTGGGCTGCGACATCAATGTGGGAATCGCCGTCTTCCGATGGGGCTCCTATCTCGGGGAGGATGGCGTCAAGAACGGCGTCCGGACCAAGGTCAGCTCCTTCTCCAGAGGTAACGTGAACGCGATCCTGGATTCGGCCAAGACTTCGGGCAATTACGTCAACTCGGTCCTGGCCAAACGGGAAGCCGTGCTGGACGGGTACGACGAGGCCATCATGCTGAGTCAGGAAGGATTCATCGCCGAGGCCACGGGGGAGAACCTGTTCATTGCCAGGGGCAAGAAGATCTCCACTGCTCCCGGCGCCCTGGTACTCGAGGGTTACACCCGGGACACGGTCATGACCATGGCCCGGGACGAGGGCTATCAGGTCAGAGAAGAGATCTTCACCCGGGATCAGCTGTACGTGGCCGACGAAGCATGGCTCACGGGAACAGCCGCTGAAGTCACACCGATACGCGAAGTGGACCGGCGGGCCATCGGCACGGGTAAGCCCGGCCCTATGACTCAGAAGTTCCAGAAGATGTACCAGGAAGTGGTGCGGGGCAAGAGCGAGAAGTACTCCAGGTGGCTGACGTACCTGTCATGACCCGGCCCGGGGAGGGCACTCTGCCATACAGAGCATGACCACAGCTTCAGTGCCCGGCATTGCTTCAACAGACGGTCTGCACGCCAGCCCTTCGCCGATCGACTGTGTCAATGCGCTCTTGACTGGAGCGCTTCTGTGCGCCCTGTCGGCCTCTGCGGCCATGGGCCAGGCGATCCCCCACCCATTCCCTCCTACCGTCGAACCGGCACCGGCGGCCCAGCCCGCGTCAACTCCTGAACTGGAGCTGGATCAGTGCCTGGAGATCGCCCTCCAGAACCACCCTACCCTGAAGACTCTGCGGGGAAGTCTGGGAGTGGCCAGAGCCCGCGTCATCAGATCACGGGCAGGCCGTCTGCCGAGACTCAGCCTGAACGTCTCCCGGACTCATACGGAGCTGATCCGGCCCGGCACCAGCAGTCTGGCATCCGTGTCGGGGGGAGTGATCATCGGCGGAGGATCTGCCAGTCGTGTCGTGGAGTCCGACATCAAGCGAGCGACCCTGAACTTGCGGCAGACCTTGACCGACTTCGGCAAGACCGAGAACGAGATCGCCGCCAGCAAGCATTCCCGCGAGGCCGCGCGCCTGGAGCTGGAGAACACCGTGCAGGACGTGATCCTCGACGCGGAGGTCGCCTACTTCCAGCTGCTGGCCGCCAGGAGCCTGGCAAAGGTGAACCGTCAGGCCGTGGCGCGAGCCCTGGAGGATTTGAAAGTAACGGAGGGGTTCGTCGAGGTCGGCTCCAGGCCCCGCTTCGATCTAACCCGGGCCAGGGTAGAGGTATCCACGGCCCGGGTAGCGGCCCGCCGGACGGAGAACGAGGTGGAGATCAGCCGGGTCATTCTGGCCAACGCCATGGGACTGGAAGGGAAGCTCCCTGGTGAACCCAGAGACCGGCCACGGTCAAAGCTCCCCATTCTGAGCCCGGACGAAGCAACATCCCAGGGCCTGGAGAACCGGCCCGACCTGGTCGCCTCCCTGGAGCGCCAGAGGTCGGCAGAGGCTTCTCTCCACGCCGCTCAGGCCGGGTATCGCCCATCCATCAACGTCGGTTACGGCAAGACTCTTCGGGGAGAGGATTACCCCCTGGATCGCTCGACCGATGTGAGCCTCAGCATGGACTGGAACCTCTTCGATGGCCATCTGACCCACTCCCAGGTGGCGGAGGCGAGGGCAAACTTGGCGGTGTCTCAGGGACGGACCGCCCAGCTGAGACAGCAGGTGATCACCGACATTCGCCGCTATCAATTGAATGCCCAGGAGGCTGACGCCAGGATCGAGGCCACTGCCATTACGGTGAGGGAAGCACGAGAGAACTTGCTACTGGCCCGGGGCCGTTATCAGGGTGGAGTTGGCTCCCCCATCGAGATCACTGACGCCCGGCTCAGCCTGGCCCGGGCCGAGTCGGATCAGGTTCAGGCCAGATACGACTTCGAGATCGCCCTTGCCCGCCTGGAGCGAGCCATGGGCCTCATCAACCGGGAGGAAGAGCCGTGAGTCTCCGTACCGTGAGCATTCTGACTCTTCTCGCCCTCGGCGCAGGCGGCTGGTACCACTACAGCAGCTCCGGCGACGAGTTGACTTCCTACCGAGTCGCCACGGTCGAGGCCGGCGAGATCGAGGACGCCGTGACGGCCACGGGCACCCTCAACGCCGTCACCACGGTCCAGGTCGGCAGTCAGGTGTCGGGCAGAATCGCCGAGCTACTGGTGGACTTCAATGATCAGGTGGAGAGGGGACAGGTCATCGCCCGCATCGATTCGGCCCCCTTTGCGGCCCGGGTCGCTCAGGCTCGAGCGACCCTGACCAAGGCCCGGGCCGCGCTACAGCGCACGTCGGCGGCCGTCGATGTCTCCCGGGCCAACTTGCTCGTGGCCGATGCCGATATCCGTTCCGCCGAGTCCCGATTGCAGAAGACTCGCATCATCGTCGTCGACACCCGGCGAACCTATCAACGCATGAAGGAGCTGGGCGCCAGGGAGCTGGTGGCCCAGAGCGACGTGGATCAGGCAGAGACTCGGATGAAGGAAGCCGAGGCCGATGTCGGCGGCCTCGAGGCGGGCCTTCAGTCCGCCGAAGCCAAGAAAGTTGCGGCCGCGAGCCAGGTAGGCCAAGCCCTGGCAGAGGTGGAAGCGGCCCGTGCGGAGATCGAGAACTCCCGAGCCAACCTGGAGCTGGCCGAGACGAATCTGGAGTTCACCCGGATACTCTCCCCCATCGACGGGATCGTCATCAGTCGAGACGTTGACGTGGGCCAGACAGTGGCGGCCAGCTTTCAGGCCCCCGTCCTCTTTCTGATAGCCGACGACCTGTCCCGGATGCAGATCACGGCCAACGTGGATGAAGCCGATATCGGACGGGCACGGGAGGGGCAGAAGGTCGCCTTCACTGTCGATGCCTATCCCGACAGGCAATTTCAGGGCAAGGTGAGCCAGATCCGCCTGGCTCCGATTGTCAGCTCCAACGTGGTCACCTATCACGTGGTGGTGGACGTGAAGAACGGCGATCTCTCCCTGAAGCCAGGGATGACCGCCAACGCCACCATCCGGGTGGCCTACCGGGAAGAGGCGTTGCGAGTTCCCAATGCGGCCCTTGCCTTCACGCCACCGGACACGGACTCGGTGAAGGAGAGCCGCTCTGGACGACGAGGTGACCCGGGTGCCAGCGGCGGCAGACGAGGCGACGGCGGCGGTGGCTCACGCAAGGGAAGCGGCCGTCGAGGTGAACGTGGACGTCGAGGCAAGGGAAGCGGCGACCATCGTCCCGGAGAGGGCACCGGCGGATCGAAGCAGGGCCAAGACGGCGCCGGGTCGGGAGCGGATGCAGGCGGCAGCCCCGGGCAGCGACCGATCAAGTCCCCCATCGTCAAAACAGGCACGGTCCACATCGTGCGGGACGGCGAAACAACAGCCGTGGAGGTCCGGACGGGCATCACCGACGGCACCTACACCGAGGTGGTCTCAGGCTCTGTCCAGACAGGAGACGAGGTCGCCGTGGGAATCTCCAAGGGTGGGGCCGGATCGGCCCCCACCCTGAGGGGAATGCGGCGAGGCACCCGGTCGCCACGAATATGAGCGGCTCCGGCGATCCAGTCGTCCAGGTCCAGGGGCTCTCGAAGGACTACCCCTTGGGAGAAGTGACGGTCCATGCTCTCCGGGGAATCGACCTCGAGATTCGCCGGGGGGAGTTCGTGGCCATCATGGGAGCCTCCGGGTCGGGAAAGAGTACATTCATGAACCTCATCGGCTGCCTCGATCGGCCCACCCGAGGCAGCTACATCCTGGAAGGAACCGACGTCTCCAAGCTCGACAGAGATGCCCTGGCGGCGGTCAGGAACAAGCGCATAGGATTCGTCTTTCAAGGGTTCAACCTGCTTCCAAGGACCTCGGCGCTGGAGAACGTGGAGCTGCCCCTGCTCTACGCCAACCTGGCGGCGGCAGAGCGGCACGCCCAGGCGCTGGAATCTCTTCGGGCCGTCGGCCTCGAGGACCGGGAACATCACGAGCCGGCTCAGCTCTCGGGAGGCCAGCAACAGCGTGTCGCCATCGCCAGAGCCCTGGTGAACAGACCGAGCATCGTCATGGCTGATGAGCCGACGGGGAACCTGGACTCCCGGACCGGCCTGGAGGTCATGGAGCTGTTCCAGGACCTGAACCGGCGCGGGATCACGGTGGTGCTCGTGACACACGAGACCGAGATCGCAGCCTTCTCCCGCCGCATCGTCCGGTTCCGGGACGGCCGGATTCTGTCCGACGAGGCCCACGACCCACTGAGCGCCACGGCACAGCTGGCGGCCCTTCCGGAGGAACGGGATGAAAATGAAGACTAGCGGTCCCGGCAGTGGTCTTCCCATTGGAGGAGCAGGCCGAAGATGAAGACTAACAATCCCGGCAATGGTCTCCCCATTGCCGGAGGACAGGAGGCGGGTGCAGCTCTCTCGTGATCTTGCGCAGGGACACTCTTCTACCCGTTCACCCCGAGCTTGTTTCCGGACGGAAACGAGCTTGTCGAGGGGCCGGGACGATGAGCTCGGGTCAGGATCTGGTGCCGAACAACCTGCTCGTGGCCTTCCGGTCCCTGAGCCAGCGGAAGATGCGGACATTCCTCACCGCTCTGGGATTGATCATCGGCGTGGCTGCCGTGGTCACCATGGTCAGCGCCGGCCAGGCGGCATCGGCACAGGTGAAGGCCCAGATCGACAGTCTGGGGACCAACCTGATTATCATCAGTCCCACATCCCAGGTATCCTCCGGTGCTTCCGCCGGCGCCGGTTCCAGGCAGAGTCTCACCGTTGCTGATGCGCAGGCGATGGCCCGGGACTGTCATTCGATCTTGCTGGTCTGTCCCACGGCCAAGGCGAGCGTTCCCGTGTCGTTCGGGAACAAGAACTGGCAGACCTTTCTGCAGGGCTGCAGTCCCGAGTATCTGACGATCCGGGACTGGAACCTCCTGTCGGGACTACCCTTCTCGAAACGGCATGTTCAGACGGCGGCGAAGGTCTGCTTGATCGGCACGGTCCTGTCAGAAAGGCTCTTCGAGGAAGCAGATCCCGTCGGCCGTACGATTCGCGTCAAGGGCGAGCTCTTCCGCGTCATGGGCCTGCTGGAGCCGAAGGGTCAATCGAGCTCAGGACAGGACCAGGATGACACCTTGCTGGCCCCTTACACGACGGTACAGCGCCGGTTCCTGGGCATCCGGCACCTCCACTCTATCCTGGCATCCGCCGTTTCTCCCGAAGAGGTGGATACGGCCGTTGAAGAGGTCACGGGCCTGCTCCGGAGACGCCACAAGATCCGGAAGGATGAACTGGACGACTTCCGGGTTCGATCTCAAACAGAGATGACCGACGCCGCCGATCAGGCCACGGGTGTGATGACCATTCTTCTCGGCGGCATCGCCTCCGTATCGCTCCTGGTGGGTGGAATCGGGATCATGAACATCATGCTCGTCAGTGTCAACGAGCGGACCCGGGAGATAGGAGTCCGGATGGCCGTCGGCGCCCGGGGACGAGACATCCTGAGCCAGTTCCTGGCGGAGGCCGTCACGGTCTGCGCCTTCGGGGGCATCCCGGGCGCCCTGCTCGGCTGGGGCGGCGCGGCCCTGATCTCCCGTGCCTTCGGCTGGCCCATCGTCGTCGAGGCCGGCTCCCTGCTGCTGGCTCTCGGCTTCTCCGTTGCCATCGGGCTTTTCTTCGGCATCTACCCTGCCTGGCGTGCGTCCCGGCTCGACCCGGTGGAGTGCCTTCGCCACGAGTGAACTCTCCTCATGTCTCCTCTGCTCTACCTCACACTGTCGATCCGGGCCCTGATGGCCAACAAGCTCCGTTCGACCCTGGCCATCCTGGGAGTCGTCATCGGAGTCGCTGCCGTGGTCTACATTGTCAGCATCGGCGAGGCGGCGAGCCGCAAGATTCAGGACCAGATCGCCAGCCTCGGGTCCAATCGGGTCATCGTGATTCCCGGCAGCCAGCTTCTCGGGGGCTTCCGCTCTTCCGCGTCGGTTCACACCCTTACCGTCGAGGACTTCGACGCCCTGTTGAATGAGTGCCCTTCGATCAAGGAGGCCACCCCCTCGGTCCGGTGGCGGGGCCAGGTCGTGCGGGGCAGCAAGAACTGGAACACCCGGCTCGAGGGCGTCTACGCCAACTACCTGTCCATCCGGGCCTGGCCACTGGCCCAGGGCCGGTTCTTCTCCCCCTCCGACGTCCGGACCGGGACCAAGGTCTGCGTCCTGGGACAGACCATCGTCGACGAGCTGTTTCCCAACGAGGACCCCCTGGGCAAGACCGTCCGGATCGGCAGGTTCCCCTTCCGTGTCCTGGGGGTCCTTTCCGAGAAGGGTGAGGCCCCCTGGGGACGGGACTTCGATGACACGCTCATCACGCCATTCACCACCACTCAGCAGAAGCTCCTGGGAATTCAGCATGTTCAATGGATACAGGTTTCGGCTCTGTCACCGGCGCATATCGACTCAGCCCAGGAGGAGATCGAGGCAGTCTTACGACGGCGTCATCGGATACAGCCCAACGAAGAGAACGACTTCTTCATCCGAAACCAGAAGGAGATCGCCGAGAAAGCACAGAAGGCGACGGGAATCATGACCGCCCTTCTCGGCGTCATCGCCGGCATCTCGCTGCTCGTGGGCGGCGTCGGAGTCATGAACATCATGCTCGTCAGCGTCACAGAGCGAACCCGGGAGATCGGCATCAGAATGGCCGTGGGCGCCCGGTCCCGGGACATCTTGAGCCAGTTCCTGGCCGAGGCCGTCTGCCTGACCGGCCTGGGCGGCTGCCTGGGGATCACCCTGGCCGTCGCCGCCACCTACGCCTTCGAGAGCCAGATGCCGTGGGAGGTCAGAATCGCTCCCTGGGCGGCCATCCTCAGCTTCAGCGTCGCCACTGTGGTGGGCATCGTGTTCGGCCTCTATCCAGCCTATCGTGCCTCCCGGATGGAGCCTGTGGACGCTCTGCGACAGGTCTGATCCCGGACCCGCCGTCAGGGACCGGGGATCACCACGTCCTGGGTGATGGGCGAGTTCAAGAGATAACCCCTGCCTGTCTCCAGAGTGAAGGCCGGAGTCAGTCCCGGCACGTAGTGACGGAACACACCCCGTCCTGAACCCTCCTCCACGACCCGCCCCACGTAGGACCCGCCGATGATACCTCGCAGGTCCTCGGAGTCTGCTGGGCCGCCGCCTCCAACTGCGACACCGATGAGATGAATGCCCGGGAGGAAACGACGCACAGGCAACCCCGGCGGCCAGGCATCACCAGACAGGGTGATATCGGCGGTCCGTCGACTGAACAGAATCTGCGCGGAGCCCCGCGTCAACGCTGCGTCATGCCCGGCCTGGGGGAACAGGGTGTTGAACCGGGATCGCCCGTCGGGGCCGGCGCCTGAGTAAACCAGGAATACCGCACTGACGGCCCGCAACAGGCCCCGGGCCGTCAGGGGGGCCGCGGCGTCATCCAGCAATCGGATCGGCGGCGAGACCAGGTTGAAGCCTCTCACCAGCCTGACGGTCCAGCTCTGCAGTTCGCTCACGTCGACCCTGACCAGATCCGTCGAGATCCCTCCCTTGCCATCCGATGCGGTCAGGGACAGATGGACCGTACCGGTCACGGCGGGCGCAAAGGAAACGGAAGTTCCGGAGGTGGTCAGGCTGAGAGCTGGGCCTGAGATTACCCGCCAGTCATGAGCCAGAGTGTCGCCATCGCCATCGGTGGACACCGCCGTCAAGCTGACCGTCCGGCCTCTGAGGACACGGACCCGATCCGTGCTGATCTCCACCGACGGGCTCGAGTTGGGCAGCACGTCCAGAGTACTCGTCGCGCTCCCGGTGGCGAGACGATCATCTCTGACCCGGAGACGGACCTGTACCTGGGCTGGGGCGACAAAAGATATCTCGGTCCGCCCGTCCACGGGCTTCAGGACCCCGGCGCCTGTACCGGACAGTATGGACCAGAGGTAGGTCAGGGGATCGCCGTTGGGGTCGGTGGATCCGGTGCCATCGAGAGACACTCTCCCTGTAACGCCATCAGTGATCCAGACCTGGGCGGGGCCGGCAATCCGCGCCGTCGGGGGCCTGTTGGGCGGCAAGACCTGCATCGTCACAGCCGGCAGAAGATCGAAGCGGATCGATGACGTCGTCGGCCTCTCCCGATCGGCCAGGGTCAGGGTGACGTTGTTGAATGACACGGTGCCGCTGGCCACGGTCCTGGCTTGCAGGGATATCAATGTCGATGGGGCGCCAGCGCCGCGCACGTCCAGAGGAGCCTGCAGGGGGCTCACTTCAACCAGGGTGGGTGAATAGCCGAGAGTCACGGCTTGAACCCTGGCGATCTCCGTGCCCGTGTTGCGCAGGGTCAACTGAACGGGCACGGTGTCACCGAGAGTCACCACTCCCGAGGGCACGGTGAACTGAACCACTTCCAGATTCGGGGCGATACTGGCCTCCAGGACGAGAGTGGAAGCCAGATTGCGAGTCAGGCCCACGGCGGCCTGGGAGTTGGCGTCGGTTCCGGCAAGAGCCAGGCTAGTGATCTCGATCCTGCCCTCGCTCTCGGGCTGGACCTGGAACGTGATCTCTCCCGTCGACAGACCCTCGATCCTGAATTCGAGTGCCGGTGGAGTGGTGAGCAGGGAGGCACCCGAAGAGACGAGCTGGGCCGATGTGACGACCGCGGTAGCCATGCCGGCGTTCTTGACTGTGGCGGTGACTCGGAAGGACTGATCCGTGTTCGGGAACAACCGCTCGGTCCGGAATTCGCGCAACTCCAGCAGCGGGGGAGTCTGGATGTCGATGGCCAACGCTCCGGCCAGGTTCTGCAGTAAGGGGGCCGGTGATCCCGTGTTGTCGTCGAAGGCGCTGAAGCCCGCGGAGGTGATCAGCGTCCTTCCCGCACTCCCTCGGGCCAGGGCCGTGAAGGTCACCACGGCGGTGGCCGCCCCGGACCGGATCGTCCCCGACAGCGGTGCGGCAGTTATCATCAACCGGGAGGTGTTGAAGATCAGCCGGGCTTCCTGAAGCCGTACGGGAGCACCCTCCCGGTGCTCGACCCGGGCCATCACCGAGAAGTGCTGCCCCACGGTGACAGTGGTTCGCGGCGTCTCCAGAGCGGCCAGACGCAGGGAGGGCGGAACCGAGAGATCGAGAGTCACCGACGAGGCCAGGTTTGCCGCCAGTGGCACCGTACTGCCGTCGACAGCGCTCACGGAATCCAGGACGACACTGGTCAGTGTCACGGGGCCAGCCGACGCCACCGACGCCAACAGCTGGACGCGAGTCGTTCCGTTCGACGGCGCCACGGAAAGGGGGCCGGAGAAGGCAGGCAGCGACAGGCCCGGCCCCTGGACGACGATCACGGCGGAGGTGATTCTCGCCGCATCCTGACCGGTGTTGCGAATGACGGCAGTGACGCCGAATGTCTGCCCCACGCTGGCCTCCGTTCTCTCGGACTCGAAACTGACCAGCTCCAGTCGCGGTGGGGTTCGAACCGTCACATCGAAGACACCGGCCGTGCTCGGTATGCTCTCCAGGGAGGCGCCATTGTTGACGTCCACGGCGGAGGCAACGGCGCTGGTCAGCTGCGTCACACCGGCAGCGATGGCCAGCATGGGAACATCGACCACCCCGGTCCCTCCACCAGGAATGACCTGGGAAGGAGTGACCACCAATGCCGTCACGGTGGAACCGGACAGCAGCAGCTGCAGACTCTCGATCCGGGCCGAGGCGCCTCCGCTGTTGGCCACCGTGACCTTTCCCGTCAAGGGACGCCCAACGGAAACCTCCTGCGGATTCGCCGCCAGGGAAGTGAGGGTCAGCACTGGAGCCGACTGGACCTGCACCGTTACCGGTGTCGCCAGGTTGGCCACGATTTCGACCCCGTCCGACGTGTCGGCGTTGACCGCATCCAGGGTCGCGCTGCTGATTGTCGTGGTTCCCGTGCTGGCCCCCGTGACGTCGAAGACCACCGTCGTGACGCCGCCGGACGGCGGGACCGAGAAGTTCAGCGAGAGGTCTGGAATGGTCAGCGCCGATCCCGACACCACAAGCCGCTCTCCGGTCACGTCCGCCGCGGCGCTGCCGTCGTTCCGGACACTCAGAGCCACGGAGATACTCTGCCCCTGGGTGATCTCCGTCCTGTCAGGAGTGATGGCCAGGATCTTCAGCAACGGAACCGCCTCCACCGTGATATCCACCGCCGAAGAGCTGTTGCTCGCCAGGGCCAGGGGCAGCAAGGAGTTCCCATCCCGGACGTCGAACTGGGCGCTCAGGATCTGAGAGCTGCCGACAGACACGGCGGAAACGGTGAAGTCGAAGGTCGCCTCCAGACCCCCTCCCGGGAGCTGCAGGGTCTGCAACAGCGTGGATGCCGAGAGCTTGTCGTTGGAGAAGATCAGCCCGGCAGAGTGGAAGTTCGCCGTCGCCTGCCCGTTGTTGCGCACCGTCGTGGAGGCCGTCAGCTGGTCCGCCTCCCCGATGGTGGTGCTGGAGGCCACGAGAGACCGGAGCTCCAGGCTGGGGGGAGTCTGGACCGTGATCGACAGCGGCGTCGCCAGGTTGGACGAGACGCCCACACTGTTGCCGTTCCCCACATCGACGGCGCTGAAGGTGGCCGTGGAGATCGTGGCGCTGCCGGAGTCAGCCCCGGTGACGGTCATCTGGAAGCTGGTCACAGCGCCCCCTCCTGGCAGCAGCACACTGTCCGTCCTGCTGCCTCCGCTCAGCTCCGAGGGAAGGGTGAGGGACTCCGCCGAGAACTGGATCGCCGCCTCTCCGTCGTTTCGAACCTGCAGAGTGACGGTGAAGCTCTGGCCGACGCTGATGACGCTGCGGCTGGCCGCCAGACTGATTATCTTCAACACCGGCGGTCCCAGCACAGAGAGAGTCACGGGAGAGGCCTGATTCGCGACGAGGCCAATTGGCAGGCCGCTCACGGCATTGGTGGCGCTAAAGATGCCGCTGGCAATGGTGGTCTGCCCCGAGCTCTGGCCTGTCACGGTGAAGGTGAACGCCGCCTGATCTCCACCGCTGGCCAGGGACACAGAATCAGTGAGCGTGTTTGCCGTCAGGCTCGAACCGATCAGCACCAGCTGCTCCTGGCTGATGTTCACGCCGTCGCCGCCATCGTTGCCCACTGTGAGAGTCACCGACATCGACTGGCCTATGCTGATGGCCGGCTGATCCGCCGTGATGGCCAGGATCTTGAACCCCGGAGGAGACTCCACCGTCACGGGCACGGCAGCCGCGTTGTTCGCCGTCAGGCCGATGGGAACCGAAGAGTTGAGGTCCACCCCACTCAGCACGGCGCTGGTGATGGAGCTCGTTCCCGAACCCACTCCCCCAACGGTGAACGTCACCAGGGCGTCGGTGCCGCCGGCCACATCAACCACTGAAGTACTCGGTGTGGCGATCAGGTTTCCCCCCTGGAAGACGAGGGCCACCGACGTGAGCCGCGCCGGTGCCGCGCCAGAGTTCCTGAGGGTCAAGGTCGTGGTCAGAGACTGACCCGCCGTCACCCGGTCCGGATTGGCGGCGATCGTCTCCAGCGACATCGACGGCCGTGACTGAACCAGGATGTTCACCGCCGGCGCCAGGTTGCTCTGAACAGCGACGGTTTCCAGCGAGTTGGCATCGGTGGCACTGAAAGTGGCGGAAGTCAGACTCGCCGGACCGGAGGAGACTCCCGTCAAGGTGACCTGAACCGTGGTGGTGCTGCCTGCCCCCAGGGAAGAAGCGCCGAAGTTCAAGGCCGAGGCCGAGACATTGCCCGTCGACAGCACGGCCAGGCCGGAGGTGAACTCCACCGTCGCTCCGCCGTCATTCCGGACCGTCACGGTCCCCTGAATCGACTGGCCGATGGAGATGACCTCCCGGGCCGCCGACAGGCCGACGATCTTGAGCACCGCCGGTTCATCGACGACGATGGCCGGAGGCGAGGCGCTGTTGGAGTCGATCTCCACGCTGCCGCCGGAGTTCGCATCCGCCGCCGCCACGGTGGCGCTCGAGATCGTCGTCGTCCCGGCAGACACGGCAGTGACGGTGAACTCGAAGTCCGTGGTCACCCCGCCGCCGCCGAGTAGCCGATTCACCGTCAGTGACGGCGCCGTCAATCCACCGTCAGAGAAGACCAGCGACGGATTCGACAGGTTGATGCTGGCGCCGCCATCGTTCTTCAATCTCAGGGTGGCGCCGAAGGTCTGGCCCAGGGTCACCCTGAGCTGCGCCGGAGTGATGGCATCGATCTTCAGGATGGGATCCGTGTCCACAGTGAGGGCCACGGGACTGGCCGTGTTTCCCGCCAGAATCAGGGAGTCACCGGTATTCCCGTCCGTCACGGTGAAGACAGCGCTGGTGAGACTCGACGACCCGGCCCCGGACCCGGTGAGGATGAACTCAAAGGACGTCGTGGCACCTCCGCCGGAAAGGGAACGAACCAGGGACAGGCTCCCGACGGTCACGGAAGAGGAGGTCAGCACCAGCTGTTCCGCCGAGAACGAGGCCGTGGCGCCGCCATTGTTCTGGACCGTGGCCGTGGCTGTGATGGTCTGCCCCACCGTCAGCCGGGTCCGCTCCGTCAGGAGGGACGTCAACTCCAGAGACGCCGGTTCCTGAACCGTCAGGGCCAGGGGCGATGCCAGGTTGGAGGCGATCTCCAGGCTGCTTCCGTCGTTGTCGCTCACCGCCGTGACCGTGAAGGAAGTGAGAGAGCTCACACCGGCGCTGACGGCGGTCAGGGTGGCCGAGATCTCCAACTCCGCGCCACCGGCCAGGGACTGGTTGCTCAATCCGGAGGAGGCGATGTTCGTCGCGCCGGAGTCGTCCAGGATCTGCCCGCCGCTCAGGGACACTCCGGTCTCGCCATCATTTCGCAGGTGGACCTCGACGGTGACGGACTGTCCCACCGTGAGTGTGGTCCCGGAGTCGGACTCGAAGGTGATAATCTTCAGGGAAGGGACGCTCTGAACAACCACGTCGGGTCCTGTGACGAGGTTGGATTCCACAGGCGCCGGCAGCTGGGAGGCCACATCGGTGGCCGTGAAGGTGGCGCTCTCGATTCGGGTCGTCCCGGAGGAGACGCCGGTGACGGAGAAGGTGAACTCCCCGGTGCCTCCGCCGGCGGTCACGGTGGTGACCACGGTGGTGGACGGAGCCGACAGAGCTCCGTTCGAGAGGACGAGAGACTGCCCGGTAATCGCCACGTCGGCTCCGCCGTCGTTTCGGATCGTCACGGTGGCCAGGACGGTCTGTCCCGTGCTGATCGGCGTCCGGGAGACGGTGATTCCCGTGATGTCCAGGGAGGCCGGGTCCTGGGCCTCGATCGCCACAGAGGAGGACGCGTTGGAAACTACAGGGACGGCCCCAGCGGTATTGGCATCGGTGGCCGTGAAGGTGGCGCCCGTGACGGTCACCGTGCCGGCGCTGTTGGCCGTCAGAGAGAAGGCGAAGGTCGTCGTAGATCCTCCACCGGCCAGGGTCTTACTTTCAAAGAGCGACGGCACGCCGAACCCGGTACCGGACAAAACCAGGTCCTGGGCGGTGAAGTCGATGGAAGCACCGCCGTCGTTCTGAACCGTGACGGTCACAGTGGTGACCTGACCGACGGACACCAGAGTCCGAGAGGCCGACAGTCCGGTGATGCTCAGCTGCGGCGCCGTCTGCACCGTGACCGTCGCCAGACTGGAGTCGCTGGCGTTGATCGCCCCGCTGCTGTTGTCATCGGTCCCGTCGATGGAGAACGACACGGTCCGAGACCCTGTCGACGCCCCAGCCTCGGAGGTGATATCGAAGATGAAGTTCCCGGAGGCACCGGCGGCCAGAGACGTGGGGTTCGACCTGGGAGACACGTTGAGTCCGGAGCCGGAGAAGCCGAGGGACGAGGAGATGGAGCTGGCCGAGTTGTCCCCCGTGTTCGTCACCGGCACGGTCACGGTGAAGGCCTGGCCTCGGGTGATCGTCGACGGCAGTGTGGGGGTGCCGAGGGTGAACTCCGCTGGAGCCAGGACGTTCCAGACGAAGGGCGCGTCAGCCGTGTCGGTACTGACGACACTCCCGGTCTCAGCGTCGGTGCCGATGAGCTTACCGTGGATATTCGTGGAGCCCGAGGGAGCCGACGGGGACACATTGACCAGGAAGGAATAGGTGGCCGTCGTGCCAGTTTGAAGGAAGGACGACCCCTCCGACACGGGCGACACGGTGTAGAAGGACGTGACGTCCGTCGCGCCCTGCAGGAATGTCAGAGAAGCGATGTTGACGAAGGCGATTCGGCTGCCTCGGTTTCGCGCGGTGAAGGTGACTCCGATGTTCGTCTGGGACTTGTTGACCGATGCCGTGCCGGCCGTGACGGTCAGGACATCGAGGTCCGCTTCCGTCGTCTCGAAGACGAAGACATCCTGGGGGGCCGTCGCGGTCCGGCTGTCGCTGTCCGTGGCTGTCACCAGGAACCGGTACCGTCCCGTCGCCGTCAGGGTCACGGAGGCGCTGGCCGAATCGTCGTTGGTGATGGCTGGACTGGCGGGACCTGACAGCTGGGTCCAGTCATAGGTGATGCTGTCGCCATCGGGATCCGTCGCCGACGCTGTAAGGGCCACGGAGGTGTTGATCGTTACAGACCGCTCGGGCCCCGCATCCACCCGGGGAGGGCGGCCGCTGGACGTGGGATTGATGGAGCTCTCGAGCCTGGAGTTGTCACTCTCATCGGACTCCGGGATCAGCCTCCCCCGATCGACCACTGCCCAGATGTTGCGGCTTCCCGTACTGCCGAAGAACGCCGGTATCTTCACCACCGTCGTGGCACCCGACGCCAGCCCCGAGAGGGTCGCCTCCCGGAGGAAGGTGTCGTTGAACTCGATGGTGGAATTGTTGCTGCTGAAGAGCGCAACGGTGAACGCCTCCGTCACGGCGATAGAGCTGGGGTTCGATACGGTGACGGTGAAATCCACGAGCTGGCTCGTCGGTTTGGCCGCCGGAATCGAGATGTCCGTCACCTTCAGATTCGGGACAACGGTCAAAGACCGGACTCTGAGCTTGTAGTACTTGGGGCCACTACCGGAGAACAGACCCTGGACCCGTATGAACCGCACGCCGCTGCCGCTGAGGGGGCCCGTGATCAACGCCGAACTCCGGGCCCACTGAGGCGATGGATCAACATTGGTCTCCAGTTCACCTCCGTCGGTATCCTGGAACTGAAGCTCCGTGTTCACCTCATCAGGAGCGATGACATCGATCACGTAGTTGTCACCATCGTTGGTGGGGATCCTGAAGAAGTCAACATCACCGTCTAGGTCGAAGCGAGCCCGCACCACGGCGCCATCGGCGATGATCGTGTCGTCCGGATCCACCGTCGATCCGGTAGTCGACGGGTGGTCGTCACCGGTAACGGTGATCTCGATGGCATTGGACTGAACCGAGCCCGCCGTGGCGATGGCGGTCACCCGGGCCGAGTAGACCCCGGGCTTTGTGTAGGAGTGTGTCGGTGTCGTCACCGTGGAGGTGGTGGAGTCGCCGAAATCCCAGGAGTAACTCGTCACCTCACCCGCTGTGTGATTGGTGAACGTGACGCTTAGGTCGGCCGCGCCGTTGGTCGTCGAGGCGGAGATCCGGGGAAAGACTCCCGTCTCGAAGACAGCGATGGAGTACTCGTACCGATCCAGGGCGGGACTGTCGACGGGCCACTCCCGGATCTTTACGAAGTAGGTATCCGTGGTGGCGACGGCGTGACCGATGATGCGGGCGCTGGGGCTTCCCGGCACGTCGGCGGAGGCCGTGGTCTGGGCCAGGGGCGTGCTGCCGTCGGTGTCGAAGAGAGTCAGCTCCGGGACAAAACCATCAGCGGGAATCACTTCCAGTGTGTAGGCCGTGCCCGCCGTCAGATTGACCCGGAAGAAATCGCAACACTCAGGTGAGGCACCGCCGGGGTCGATGACCCCTTGGGCCGCCGCCCCGCCGACGATGATGGTGTCGTCGGAACCGGTGGACCCGGCGGAGTTCGGATGATCGTCGTCGTCACCCTGGGTCAGGGTCCGGCTCGCCACGTTGACCCGGGCCGCATCGTCCATGGCCCGGACCTGCAGTTCCACCGTCGAGACGTCGGTGACTGAGTAGTCGACCAGCGACTCGTACAGGCCGCTGCTGTCGTTCTTGACCATGGCCAGCCAGGGGGAGGAGTCGATCCGGTACTGGACCGCCAGGATGGTCCTGCCGCTGCTGGGGGTGACCGTCGCCTTGATTCTAGGTCTTCCGGAAGCAGACGCCGGCGGATTCGACAGCGTCACCGTGGGAGCCGAGCCGGCGGGCTGGTTCGCCAGCGCCACATCGGAAGCCAGGTCCCAGTTCTGAGGACCGTCGTTGATGCTCCCGGCCCGGATCAGCAGACGCCAGGTTCCGGCCCAGTCGTTGGCGGCGGTCACCTCCGTTCGCGTCAGGGAGACCCGCTCCACGTTGTCCACGAAGTTGTTTGCTCGGATGGCGGGAGTGGTGGGATTGGCCGGGTCCAGGCTCCAGGGCTTCCAGACCTTGCCATCGGGCCCGATCAACCTCAGGTCCAGGTCGTTCACCAGGGCGGGCCCCGCCACCGGGCTACCGCGAGGATCCGTCCAGACCAGGGTGAAGCTCAACTCCTTCCTGGCATCCTCGATGGTGAAGGTCGCGGTCGTCGTCTCGCCCGTGGAGCTGAAGGAGCCGGCCAGGGTCATCTTCGTGTTCGGGCTGGTGAGCTCCGCCCGGGCCACGGCCAGCATGCGCTGGACGTCCAGCAAGCCGTGGCCTGTGGAGTAGTCCGGTCCCCTGTTGGCGTGGGGAGACTCCTGCAGGTCGTGGGTGCTGTTGATGGCGATTGCCTTCACCCGGGACGAACGAGGCGTTCCCCCTCCGAGATTGGAGTGCAGCTCGTAGAAGAGGGCCAGCTGACCCGCCGCCAGGGGAGTCGACATCGATGTTCCACTGCGTATCTCGTAGCCGCCGTTTTCAGCGACGGAGAATAGGTTCTGACCGTTGGCCACCAGATCGGGCTTCACCCGGCCGTCATCCACCGGTCCCCAGCTGGTGAACTCCGTGATCGACTCGTCATCCCTCACGGCGCCGACGGTGATGATGTTCTTGGCGCAAGCCTGGTCCTCCATGGTGTCGTAGAAGTCTCCCTCCACCTTGATGCCGTCGTGCTCACTGTCGCTCTTACCGTCGTTCCGGTCGTTGCCAGCCGACTTCGTGACAGACATCTCTGTGTCGATCACCATCTGGTCCCAGTCCTGCGCGAAGCCCGAGTAGAGACCGAAGAGAGCGTGATCCCCGGAGTCGATGTGAGCCGCGGCGCTGCAGCTTTCACTGGAGCCTCCGCTGGGGCATTCCCATCCGATCACGTGGCCCCAGGAGTTGCTCGAAATGACGATGCCGAGTGAGTCGGCGGCGTGCCGCATCTCCAGCACCGGGTCGCCATCGAACCCGTAGGCAAGGATCGCCGCTCCCGGCGCCTGCCCCTTGGCCCGGGCCGATCCCAGGCCCGAGCCGGCGATCGTTCCAGCAACGTGAGTCGCGTGGCCGTCCACGTCACCCTCTTCCATGTTCGTCACCCGGCCGCCAAAGTCGGGATGGGTCGCCTCCACCTCTCCCCCATCCCAGATACCGACTTTCACGCCCGTACCATCGACGTTGAAGGGCGACTCGGCAGCGGCTCGAACATTGCCTCTGTCTCCACCGGTCACGTTCGTCGTGGCTCTGGGTGGCTCGGCCTCTTCCAGGTAGAGAACGGTATCGAGGCTCGCAACCCGGTGCACGGAGCCCATGGGAAGGCTGGCCTTCAACCAACCGGCCACGCTAGCGGGAGACTCATGAAGCTCAACTCCCAGAGCGCTCAGCTCCGGCACAGCCCGTCCCAACTCCACACCCCGGTGAAGGGCCAGGCGAACGTCCAGGACCTCCCCGTGGCGGGCGTGAGGCGAAGGCGTCCCAGACGCCAATCCACTCGGCAGCTTGTCCGCCGGGAACAGGTTTCCGATGGCCCGGACGGATCTCAGATCCCCTAGGGACTCCAGAGACTCCCTGGGTACCCTGGCCAGGAAAGCGCGATTGGGGACGAAGCCGGCAAGCTCAACTCCCAGACGCTCCAGTTCGATCCGGTCAGCCTCCGTCAGGGGACCGTGGAACTGGACGATCAGGTGAGCTGAAGGCCCGTCGATGGACACCGGCGCGCCGGGCAGCAGCTCGAACAGACCGGAGCGGAGCCGCAACAGGGGCTCATCGGGGCCGGCCACGCCGGCTACCCCAACCGCTCCCAAGGCTGACGGAGACCGTCTTTTCCTTTGCAGGCTCGGTACTGGGGGACCGGAGACCAGCCGGGAACGGGCAGGCCGGGGCGCCGCCGGAACGCCCAGACTCGAGACGGAAGGAAAGAGGGGCCGGACTGGCGGAGCCTCCGGAGGAGTGGCCACGGGAGGAGATGCAACGTGGGCCGGCTGCGTGGCCGGGCTCGACGGGACTCCCGGTGCTGCGTCAGTCGGGATCGCCACACTCTCGGCCGGAGACGGCGGATTCGGAGCCTCCCGAGCGGTCAAGTGGACCGAGTCCCCCCTCCGGGATATGGGGGGAGCAGAGATCGGATCGTAGCTCCAGAGGAGACAGGTCAGACCGGCCAGGCCCAGCACGAGCCAGAATCGGCGACCCAATCGGGGGGCATTCTCCACCCCGGAGTCTGTATCCGCCTTGCTCAGCGCCACAGCTCCTGACAGGATGCCCCGATCGGTGCATCGGATACCCGTCCCGGAGCCGGCTCTCGACCAGCAGTGTTTCTAATCACAGCGGCTCCCTCCTCCCGGATTCCCGGCAGCATCAGTCCATCGGTCCTCGAGGCCCTTCTATAGTGAGTTATCTCACCACTATTGACAATGGCAACTCATGCAAGAAAGCCTCCAGGGCTCTCTCACCTGCTGCGGACGGGAGCTGCCAGACCGCCGGGCGGCCTCTGGTTCGGCACCAGATCGGCCCCGGGAAAGTAGTGTTTCAGTATCTCGTGGTGGTCCTTGCCCTCCCGGGCGAGCCTGGCCGCACCGGTTTGGCACATTCCCGCCAGGTGCCCTCGGCCTCGGCCCTGGAGCCGGAAATCGCCCCCGTCACCGTCGCTGCCAGACGGAACCAGGCGGAATCTGTATCCCCGGATTGGCCAGCGTCCCAGGGACTGCCGAAGAGCCCGGTGGACTCGGGCCAGGCTCTGCGTCCGAGGCGCTCTTCCCCCGATCCATGCTTCGAATCCGGTCACCACGGCATGGGGATCGGGACCGCTCGGGATGACTCTCAGACCGTAGGAATTTGCCTCCAGATCCGCACTCTCCACGGTCGTTCCCAGAACTGCCTCGAGCAAGGTCTTCTTCTCTATCGTGGCAACCCAGTCCCCCTCCGATTCCTCGGCGCAACGGGAGTCCACTCCGGCCCTGAAGGGTCCCGCTGCCCCGGGCCAGAGGTCTTCCGGGTCCGCCAGATACCCGCCGCAGAATGGGTGAAAGTAGGCAGGAACGGTCCTCCCGTCCCGGCTGAGATACCCGGTCCCGGTGGAGCTGCCCAGTTCGGAGAAGCGAGCCAGCCGGGCTGACAGAGTTTTGAAACCGGCGCCATCCTCGACGCCAGTCCCCGACAAGAGCTGGCAATGGGTCGTGTCGCAGAGATCGGCCCCTTCGACTCTGTGCCTTCCCCGGGAGGCCAGTATGTAGCTGTTGCAGACCACGATCTGCGCTCTCAACGCCTCCAACGGCGCCCCGGGAGAGTGCTCCGCCAGCGCCGCCATGGCCGCCGCCAGGCCGGGAGTCGTCTCGAGGCGTACTCGCAGTCCCTTCGACCCTGCCGTGACACTCAACCGGCCTTCCACGACTCTCGGACGCAGCCCGAAGGGAGAGAGCATCAGTCGAAGCGGCAGGGTGGAGAACCGGGAGCCGAGTTTTGAAACCGCCGTTCCGCCCGAAAGCTCGAGCTGCCCGTCCCCCCTCCAGGTCAGCTTCATCGACGACCCGGCCAGGTCCAGGTCGAAGGAACCCGCGGCGCCGTCTATACGGCCCTGACCGCCGGCGGGAGCCCGGATCTCCAATGCCCGAAGTGGAGTGAGGGAGAAGAGCAGAATCCGCACGGGCCGCCGCAGCCCGGGATCTCCACGACCACTCCCGGAGCCGGGAGAACCGAAGCAGGTTCGCCAGATCCGGCCCGCCAGCTCCGCCGCATCGGAACCGGTACCCCTGTCCAGGCGGAGGAGTAGGGCCACGGGAGAGGCTCCTCCGTCGGCGGACAGGAAGACCCGGCCCAGGGTGCCTCCACGGCCAGAGTCCGCCGGCACCGTCCCCGTCTTGCCCAGCAGACCAGGCACTCCGGCCCGCCGAGCCGTCCCGGAACTGACAGCCATGGACAACCCTCGTCGCACCGCCGATGCTGCCTTGGGACTCCAGGCCACCCGCCTCAAGAGCACTGGCGATTGTCGATCCAGGCGGTACAGATAGCCGCCATTGACCGTCGTCATCAGGGCGGCGAACAGCTCCCTTTCATCGCTGCGAATGGACCGCCCGTGACCCGCGAACTCGGCTCCCACTTCCTCGGAAGTCATGGTGGAGATTCGTCCATGATCCAGCTGGAACCGAAGGAGATCCAGATCCCTCAGAAAGACCGCGGGCTCGACCAACGCGGCCAGCTCGGCAGCACCTCGTTGACAGGATTGTGACAGGGCCTGAGAGAACCGCAGAATTCCGTGTCCCCTGTGGTCCCAGCAAGCCTGCTCCGAACCTGCCTCCGGAGAGCTGGGAAGACAGGTGAAGAGACGCTTCAGCGTCTCCGGGTGATCGGCAGCCACCCGGAGAAAGAGGAACGGCTTGAGCAGCGATCCGGGCAGTGAGACCGCCGGGCCTGCTCCCGCTTCATGGCCAGCTCCCTCCTGGCCAAGACTCGAGTCGGCCAGCAGCCGTCCTGTCCTGAGGTTGGCCAGCATCACCCGTCCTGGCGGCAGAGACTCCCGGGTCAGAAAGCGTCGCAGGTCCCCAGCCGCCGCCCCCGCCCGTTTGGTTGATTCCCTCGCCTGGCCGTCGCCAAGTACGGCAGTCAAGACGAGGAGGCAAAGGGCTGTCTTCCGCCTCCAGTTCCAAGTCATGGCCACAGGCTAGCACCGGCGCCAGGATCTGGTGAAACCGGGTAGACGACTCGATTGGCCGTGGCTTATCCTGGCCAGGGATACGGCATCCCCGTCGTAAGGACCCTGTGGAAGGAATGTTTGAAAACGAGGGCTCTGCTCTCGAACTCCCGCCAGGGGCCAATGGCCCCAGGACCCGGATTAACAGGTCGAGCTCTCATATGTCATTCAAGTGTTCATCAGCACTCTCAGTCCACCAGTCCAATTGGGGGTTTGGGGGAGCTGGCTCCCCCAGCGGGGTGTGGGGCAGAGCCCCACAAAAACAAAATAACTATTATATAACCGGCAACGACCCAAAAGAACCAAACGAAGGACTTTAAAAAAAATATTAAAAAAACCCGA
>JAJFLN010000775.1 GCA_021772705.1 Candidatus Cloacimonadota bacterium
CAGGCTCGGGGCGAACCGTGCGAGAACGCCAGACACTCCTGGCGACGTCCGGCTCCCGGGATGCTGTCAGCGGTCTTCGATCTCGGCGATCCGATCCCGCATGGACTGGGGGATCTCGGCCTTGGTGCCCTTGTCGTAGTCAAAGTAGACCACCACTCCGCTCCCTTCGGCCACCACCTCCGAGCCACGTACCAGCCGGTATGTCATCTCGCAGCTGGTCCGGCCGACCTTCTCCACCCGGGCCTCGGCCCTGAGCTGCTCGTCCAGGAAGCAGGGCAGAATGAAGCGGCACCGGGTCTCGAGGAGGATGAAGTTGTGGGTACCCCGCTGCATCGTATCGTCCACCAGACCGAGCTCGCGCATGTAGGCGATCCGGGCCTGTTCGAAGAAGGTGAAGTAGGTGGCGTTGTTCAGATGACAGAAGGCGTCCACGTCGGCGAAGCGGACTTTCTCGGTGACGTTCACGTTGTAGCAGGTCATGGGGGGACTCCTGAGCTGAGTGATCGTTAGGGGGTTGGCTGACTCTAGCAGGGGCCGCGGGTCCGAGCCTCCGGTTGACGGCCAGGATGAAGCGTCAGACGCGCGAGACCAGGTGCCATGGCGAAGCGGGCGCGGCTGCACTAAAATGAAACCTGAGATATCCCGGCGCCTGCGCCGTGATTTACCTGGGAGGAAGAGACGCCATGATGGGAGAGGACGCAACCAGGGGAGGATGCCCGGTATGCGCTGGAGCGATTGAGGAGCAAGTCCGAGTCGTCTGTCCTCGCTGCGATACGCCGCACCACCAGGAGTGCTACAGCTACGCGCAAGGCTGCGCCATCTTCGGCTGTGACTCCGAACGGCCGACGACACCTCTGGCCAAGAAAGGTCTGGTTCTTCCCCCCATCGCTGCCCGGTACGGACTCTCCCGGAGTTCCCGTTCCGTACAGATGGCCCTCTTTCTGCTCGCCGCCATGACGACCTTCGTCGGGGTCAGCTTCTTCCACCTGTCGGAGCGCATCGAGGAGCGGATGGCTGGACCCGTCAGTGCCACCGGCGGATCCTCAGCCGCAGCCCCGGCGCAGCCCCGTCGCAGCGGCTATCCGCAAGTGGGTGACCTGGCTCCGGACTTCAAACTTCCCGACCTGGATGGGCGGGAGCAATCCCTGGCGGATCTGACGGCGGGGCAGGTCTCGGTCCTTACTTTCTGGCTTGCCCGATGCTCCGACTGTATTCGGGCCTTTCCGAAGGGAGTTGAGCTGTCGCAAGAACTGGCCGGCTCCACGGTCCGGATGGTCGACGTGGCCTACATGGGACGACCTGACAACACTTCCCAGTGGGTCCAGGAGACAGGCATTCGCAACGAGGTCCTCCTCGACATCCGAGGCAAGACGGTGGCTCGCTACGGCGTGGGTACTTACACCTGTTTCGTTCTCGATTCCGATGGAATCATCCGGTACCGAGGGAAAGTGGATGGCGCCGGCGACGCCGTGGTCGAGATCTTGGAGGCACAGGATTCGGGTCAGCCCGCCGGCGAGCTGTCTGACCGGTAACGAGAACGTCACCCTTCCGAAGCCGTCGACTGTCTCCTTTTCGCCTGCTGCGTTGCAGTAGACTGGGGGGATGAAGATCCTGCTGACGGTCGTGGCTGTTGCCGGACTGGCCTGCATCATAGGCTGGTTGGCGGCCGTCGTGAGGCGGCAGAGCTTCCGTTCCCCCGAGCGGGCCTGGGAAACCCTGGTCGAACTCTGGCGGGAGGGGCAGGCCGCCGTGCTGTGGCGCTGTCTGACGCCGGAATCCAGGAGGCTGATCCAGTTCGTACTCGACGCCGATGCGCCGGAGGTCGACATGCCTCGGGAGCTCCGGGACTACCTGCTGCAGCGGGGAGGCGAGAATCGCGATGTGTACACGAAGGAATGGGGCGAGCTGCTCCGCTTGGTCCGGACCAACATCAATAAGTTCTGGCTTCAAGTGCAGCCCCTGCCCGGTGTCACTGTGGACCCTTCCCGCAGGAGTACAGAGCTGGGTCTGCTGGAACATATCCTGGCCGGCGTTTCCAGGGAGGCGGACCGCCCCGCCCCCAGGGTCCGGAGGATTCTGGAGACGGTCACCATCGGGGAATACGAGTACGCACGAGTCCTGCACGATCCCATGTTCGCCGGTTTCGGCCTCCTCGATACTTTCAAGAGGTCCGGCTCATTCTGGAAGCTCGACCTGGCGGCCCCTTTGATGGAGGCGGCTCACGCATCGAAAACCCAGTTCACTCCCGGCCGGGTGATGAAGGTGACGGATCAGATGATGGGCGGCGAGCCGGGTCGCTGACCTGCTTCAGCTGGTAGTTAGTTTCCGTCCGGAAACCCGTTCGCCCACTATGGATGCCCGCATCCAGGACGACTGAATGGCCGAATCTTCCCAACCCGTTCGTCCTACTATGGATGCCCGCATCCAGGACGACTGAATGGCCGAGTTTTCCCGATCCGTTCGTCCTGAGCCTGTCGAAGCATGTCCTGAGCCACGCCGAAGGGGATGAATGGAGCGGGCGGCCATATCGTCTGAGC
>JAJFLN010000776.1 GCA_021772705.1 Candidatus Cloacimonadota bacterium
CACGGAGGCCACTGAGCGCACAGAGCTCACAGAGGCCTTTGGGATAAATGGTGGGATGGGGCGCCGAGGAGGGTCCCCGGTCGTGGGGATTCCACCTGAACCGGACGTGTCCAGCACTGCTCTCCAAGAAGAACCTCCGTGTGCCCTGTGATCTCTGGGATCTCCGTGTAACTTCCCGTGTCATCGCCACTGACAGGGATTCCGGCTGAGTCCAACGGAAGTCCGCATGACAACTTCACAAGTCGACTCAACCCACCTGGAGCCTGTCATCTGTTCAGGCGTTATGGCGGTACGGGCATGACTCAGATTGGCCAGCAGGCATGAGTGAGGCCAAGGTCCTGTTGCGCTTTGTTGCGAGGCCTAAGAGTGCTTTTTCAGACCGACATGTCGGCGGTTCCGACCCAGGCGAGCAGCCGGAATCCCTGACTGAGGCCCCTACCCGATGGCTCTGCTCCTTGTTGCCGAAGCGGCTCCATCGGCCTAACTCACTTTTGACATGATCATGGTTCGCCACGTTCTTGCTGCTCTGGTGCTTCTCATGCTGGCCCTCGGACTCGAGCCCGGTCCCGCCGGGGCCGGGGCGCCGAAGGTCCTGGAGGCCACCCTGGTCAAGACCCGCAAGAACTGGGACCTCTACGTGAAGTTCAGCCACTCTGGACCGGGAGAGCGCTTCGGAGTGGATTACTGGAGTGTCCTCACAGATCGCGGGGAGAGGCTCAGGGTCGTGAGCCCCAGCCGGCCTCGAGCCACCGATGAACCCTACGAGAGCTGGATGCGGGACATTCCGGTGCCTCCCGGGACCAGGACCCTGACGGTGAAGCTCCATGATCGGATTCACGGTTACGAGGGCGTCCAGCCTCTGGTCATCGATCTGGCCCAGCCCTCCGGGGAGTCTTACAGCATCGTGGATGAAGAGATTCCCTTGCCCTATCGCAGATACCAGGGCAGCCACGTGAGAGATGAGATGCTCGAACTGGGCGGGCATGTGCCGTGGGTCTGGTAGGGGGGGGCTGGGGTTTGGCCCAAGAGCCAAGAGCCAGATCGACGCTCCGTGAGGCCGGACTCACCGTCGTGCTGAAGCCTGTGTTCATGCTGAATCAGGACATGATCTGAGGGCTTCCGTCCTGGAGGGCGCTGGCGGCTGAATCCGGACAGGTGGGCCTTGACTTGCTGCGGTCGCTTTGCTTTAAATGGGCGTCTGTTGGGCTCGTGGGCCCGGGTACGGTCGAGGGACGAGGAGGCAAGCGGTCAATGGCTGAAGATAGCGCGGCGTCGGCGGACAAGAAGGAGTCCATGCCCGAACCGCCACCCCAGCCGGAGGTGACGCCAGGCGAGGAGTTCAAGGAGAACGTCCGGGACTTCGTCGACAAGGTGCGCAAGCGGCGGGAGGCCATGACGCTGGTCGGCTGGGCCTCGATCGCCACCTTCTGCGGCGCCTATGCGCTTGCCCTGGTCCGGTTCTTCTTTCCCAGAGTCCTCTTCGAGCCTCCCAACGTGTTCAAGGCCGGTTACCCGGCGGAGTACACCGTCGGGGCCGTGGACACGAATTATCAGAAGTCTCAGCGGGTCTGGATCGTCCGGGAACCGGAAGGTTTCTACGCCCTCCTGGCCAAGTGTACCCATTTGGGTTGTACGCCGGTGTGGAAGGAAGCTGAGAACAAGTTCAAGTGTCCCTGCCACGGCAGCGGCTTCACCAAGGAAGGCATCAACTACGAGGGCCCGGCGCCGCGGCCTCTCGAGCGTCTGAAGATCGCCGTCGCCGATGACGGTCAAATCCAGATCGACAAGAGCATCAAGTTCCGGCAGGAGAAGGGGGACTGGGAGAAGCCCGGTGCCCTGCTCAAGGCCTGAGAACCGACCTGTGGAGGTCAACCCCGACTGATGGATACCGATGCGCTGAAGAAGGAAATCACCAAAGGTCAGCTCTGGCGCTCCGTCATGCGCCACGATGTGGAGGACAACCCGAGGACCCGCGTTCTCAAGGTGATGAGCAATGTCTTCCTCCACCTCCACCCCGTCCGGATACCCCGCTTCGGTCTCTACCTGAAGCACACCTGGTGCATGGGAGGGCTCACGTTCTTCCTGTTCCTGGTCCTGACCGTCACGGGCACGCTCCTGATGTTCTATTACCATCCCACGAAAGAAGTGGCCTACGCGGACATCAAGTATCTCGAGTTCGACGTGCCCTTCGGGATGCTGCTGCGGAACATGCACCGATGGTCGGCTCATGCCATGATCATCAGTGTCTGGCTGCACATGTATCGGGTCTTCATGACCGGCTCCTATAAACCTCCAAGAGAGTTCAACTGGGTCGTCGGAGTCCTGTTGTTAACACTGACGATGTTGCTGTCCTTCACGGGTTACCTGCTGACCGATGACCAGCTCGGTTTCTGGGCGGTGACAGTGGGTACCAACATGGCTCGGGCAACACCCTTGTTAGGCCACGAAGGTCCATTCGCGGAGTTAACCGGGGCGAGCCCATACAACGATATTCGATTTGCCATGCTCGGCGGCTCCGTCGTAGCTGGCAACGCCTTGCTTCGGGCCTACATCTGGCATTGCATAGCCCTGCCCCTCATCGTAGCCATGTTCATCGCCGTGCACTTCTGGCGTGTCCGAAAGGACGGCGGAATATCGGCGCCCCAGTAACAATCGGACTTCCAACACGGTCCCGGTTCGGACCGTCCCAAGGAGAGGCGAGCCCGTAATGGATCAGTTCTGGTTGATCATCAGCAAGCCGGACAACGTTCCGATTGTCCTCATGCTGCTGCTGGTCGGATTCTTCACCTGGCTGGCTCTGTCGGAGGCCCGGAAGTTCGACAAGGCGCGGGCAGAAGGCAAGACCGTCAAGGAAGCTGCCTACGGTGACGAGGCCGATTACCCCGAACGCGTCACGGTCTGGCCGTTCCTGGTCCGGGAAGAGTTTCTGGCAGCCATTGCCATGACCATCTTTCTCTTCATATGGTCCATGGCACTCGATGCCCCCCTGGAGGAGATGGCCAATCCGAACGTCACTCCAAACCCCTCGAAGGCTCCTTGGTACTTCCTGGGATTGCAGGAGATCCTGGTCTACTTCGACCCCTGGATCGCCGGCGTGATCCTGCCCAACGTCATCGTCGTGGGCCTCATGGTTATCCCCTACATCGATCCGAATCCCAAGGGCAGCGGTTACTACACCTTTCGGGAGCGCCCGCTGGCCATCACCATATTCCTCTTCGGATTCCTGATCCTCTGGGTGCTGCTCACGGCTATCGGGACATTCACCCGTGGTCCTGGCTGGATCTGGTTCTGGCCATGGCAGTACTGGGATACCCATGCTGTGGTGGCCGAGACCAATGTCGACTTCTCGGACCTCTTCTTCGGTATCTCCTCCGGGTCCTTCACGGGCTCCCTCATCGGGTTCGCCGTCATCGCTATCTGGTTCCCGCTCATCATGGCTTTGCCCCTCATCTTCCGTAAAGGGCGAGAGCTCGCCTCGGAGATGGGGATCGTACGCTACCTTGTCTTCGGCAACCTGCTGGCCTTCATGCTGGCCCTGCCGCTGAAGATGTTCCTCCGGATCTTCCTTCACGTGAAGTACATCTGGGTGACTCCCTGGTTCAACGTCTGAACCTGCGGACCGACCCCTGAAAGGCACAACTCTCGATGGCCAAAGTGCAGCCCAAGGAGCCGCTCGACCAGAAGACCTACGCCCACTACTTCGCGGCGCTCGGTATCATCCTCGTCATCTGCACCATCGTCTCTCTGATCCAGGAGTTCAGCTGGCGTAGGCCTTACAAGGGCCTCCAGACAGAATTCCGGAAAGTTGCTTCCCAGGAGATCGACGCTCAGCTTGGATCGGCCCGAACTCGTTTCGAGGCCCTCAAGGCCACCCCCGAGTACCTGGAAGCCAAGAAGGCAGCCGAGGCCTCTCTCGCAGCCTACAAGGCCCCGGAGAATCAGGAGCGGGAGAAGAGCCTGCTGAAGGAGATGGGGGCTGTCTCCAGCGAGCTGCAGACGGTTCGAAGTGAGCTGCGCAACATCCGAGGAGGCCTGCAAGAGGCCGTCTACTACTACGAGAAGCAGGGAGATACGGCATCGCGAGAGAAGGTGCGACGCCTGGACCCTCAGGTCCGGGAGATGTCAGCCAAGATGCTGGCTCTCGACGCTCGAAGAAAGGAACTGAAAGGGCAGATTCAGGATCTGAAACAGCCCCATCAGGATGCCGCCATCGCCCTCGACGCCTTCGCCGAGGAGGTGCGGACCCTGTCTCGCCGCCTCTCGGCGGTGAAGAACATGGAAGGGGGCATCAAGCAGCTCTTCAACACGGAGATCAACCTGGTGGATCGGTGCACCACCTGCCATCTCGGCGTCGATGTGCCAGGCCTCGAGGCCCTTCCCCAGGAGTACTCCCACTTCCGGACACATCCGAAGGTCACCGACGAGATCACCGGCGAAGAGATCGACCTGCTCCAGGTCCACGACGTGAACCGGATAGGTTGCACTCCTTGCCACGATGGCCAGGGTTATGCCACCACCACCGCCGAGAAGGGCCACGGGGAGGTCCACTTCTGGACCGAGCCGCTGCTGAGAAAGTCGGATCCCGTGGCTCCGGGACTCAACTCCGCCGCCTGCTTGAAGTGTCACTTCAAGGAGAGCCGTCTGGCCGGCGCCGAGACCCTGATGCGAGGCAAGCGGCTGGTCAAGGAGCTGGGCTGTTGGGGTTGCCACAAGATCAAGGGTATTGGTGACGAGGAAGAACGATTCGGCGAGGCCAGTCAACAGCTCAAGGGGCTGGAGAAGGCTCTGGCAGTGGTCCAGAAGAAGTACGACGCCAAGGTCAAGGCCGGCGAAGTGAACTACGACGATGGCCCCACATTCGAGGACACGACGGAGCTGACCAACCTGGACCTGTTGACGAAGCAGCAGTCCCATCGCGTCCGGGAGCTCGGCCTCGACGTCCGGCGAATCGGCCCGTCTCTCAAGCGCCTCAAGGAGAAGCTCTACTCCGGCTGGTTGCCCGTCTGGCTGAGGAATCCCCATGCCTGGCGGCCGACGACCAAGATGCCCAACTTCTTCCCTCCCAGGACAGCTGGTTTCTATCTCGGTGAAAGCGCTGACGACATCCAGACCCAGACTGATCGGGAAGTGAAGGCCCTGGCCGCCTTCCTCTGGCAGAGCTCCGCCGGCGAAGTGCCGGTCGACACGGATCAGCCGGCCTCACCACAAGACGTGGCCGTTGGCAAGGCCTTGGTCGACGAGGTCGGCTGTTTCGCCTGCCATCGCATCGGGGACACGCCCATGAATCCAGGTAACGGCTATGGCCCCGATCTCTCCCGGATTGGCGAGAAGGCAAACCGGGACTGGCTCGCCCGGTGGGTCGAGAATCCCCGGAAGCTCATGCACGACGCCAAGATGCCCTCTCTGAGGCTGAGTCCTGAGGAATCGAGGTTGATCGCCGCCTATCTGAGCACCCTGAAACAGAACGAGCCGAAGCCCATGCCCGACTGGATCGACAACGAAGATCTGGGCGCGGAAGGCAAGATGCTGGTCGAGCGCTATGGCTGCTATGGTTGCCACGAGATCAAGGGCATGGAGTACGGCAAGGGCAAGGTGGGTACCGAACTCTCTGGCCACGGTAGCAAGCTGGTCGAGGA
>JAJFLN010000777.1 GCA_021772705.1 Candidatus Cloacimonadota bacterium
TCGACATCCAGCCCGATCAGCGGGATGACGTGGTGGTCACTCTGGAGAAGAACGGGCATCCACCGGCGGAGGTGGTTCCCCTCGTCCGCTCCAAGCTGTCCCGCATCAACGGCAAGTCGATCCGCGAACTCTATCCCGACCTGACCCAGGCGCCCTGGTGGATCACCAAGGACTACTGGCTCAGCTATCGCAGCGCCCTGTCACCGACGGAGCAGATCGTGGACGGCCGGCTCTGGACCGGGCCGGTTTCCCGTCGTCCCACGGAGGTCTCGGTGGAAGAGAGAACCTCCGGCAGATTCAATCTCGACGTGGGGGGAGAACTGACGGTCAACGTTTCCGGGCTGGAGGTTCCGGCTCGGGTCACATCGATCCGCAGGGTTCGCTGGTCGAGCATGCGACCCAACTTCTTCCTCCTCTTTCCCGAGGGTGTCCTGAACCAAGCACCCCACACCTACTTCGCCGTGACGCGAGTTCCGGCGCTGGAAGATCGGGAGAGCATCTCCAGGGACCTGGTGGCGCTTCATCCCAACCTGACGGTCATCGACTTCACCGGGGCTGTGGAGTCCCTCCGTAAGGTCCTGGAGAGGGCAAGTTGGGTGATCTACCTCGTGGCGAGCCTCTGTCTCGCTGGCGGAGGGCTGGTGCTGGCTGCCTCCGTGCTGTTGACCCGGAGGCACCGTCTCCACGAGCTTGCCTTGCTGAAACTTTTGGGCGCCCGCAGACGGATTCTCATCCAGATCCTGGCCCTGGAGTATGCCCTCCTGGGATCGATAGGAGGCCTGTTCGGCTCCCTGGCCGCCGTGGTGCTATCCCGAACGGTGGCGGTGGAGATCTTCGAGCTGCCCCCTCCTGCCGGACTGGCGTCCGTGCTGGGTGCCACCCTTCTGGCAGGTGCCTTCTCGGTTGTCTGTGGTTCCCTGGCCAGCGTGGGCCTGCTGGGTCAACCCCCGGCAGAGATACTCCGGAGCGAGTGAGAAGACAGCCCGGGGGTTACGCCCCGAGCCGGCGCTTCTGCTTGCCTATCCAGACGGACATCAGTTTCTGAAGGTTGTCCAGAGGCAGAGCGCCGTTCTCCAGCAGTGCGTCGTGAAAGGCCCGGACGTCGAACTTCTCCCCCAGTGCGGCCAGGGCCTGACAGCGGATCTTCTGGATTGCCAGTTCTCCCACTTTGTAGGAGAGAGCCTGACCGGGCAGGGCGATGTATCGATCCACCTCGACGGTGGCGTCGTGCTTCACCTTCGCCGTGTTGGCCACCAGATAATCGATGGCCTTCTTCCGGCTCCAGCCGAAAGCGTGAAGACCGGTGTCCACCACCAGACGGCAGGCACGCCAGATCTCGAAGCTGTATTGACCGGCTTTCGAATAGGGATCGGCGTAGAGGCCGAAGACCTCACCTAAAGATTCGGCGTAGAGCGCCCATCCTTCGATGTAGGCCATGTACATTCCGTGGCGGCGAAACTCAGGCAGCCCCTCGAGTTCAGAGGCGATTGCGATCTGCAGGTGGTGACCCGGGACGGCCTCGTGAAGGGTGAGTGATTCCATCTCCCAGATGGGCCGGGCCTTCAGGTTGTAGGTGTTGGCGAAGTACCAGCCAGGCCGGCCACCCTCGGTGGATCCGGGGATGAAGTAGGCCGTTGGTGCCGACTTCTCCGAGTGGGACGGCACGGGCGTGATTCCGTAGGGTAACCTGGGCAATCGGCCGAACTGCGTCACCAGACCGGGATCGATTCGCTTCGCGATGTCCCTGTAGCCCCGCAGAAGGCTCTCGGCGTCCTTGTGGAAGAATTTGGGATCAGTCCGCAGGTGATGACAGAATCGCGGGAAGTCGCCCTTGAATCCCAAGCTGTCAGCCTGCCGCTCCATCAGTTTGCGGACCCGCGCCACCTCAGAGAGGCCCAGTTCGTGAAGCTCCCGGGCCGTGAGGCGAGTGGTGGTGTAGTGGGCGATCTTGTGGTCATACCAGGCTGCGCCATCGGGTAGATCGCTCATACCCGTCGTCTTCCTGGCGTTGGGCAGATACCGGGCGTCAACGAAGTCCGCCAGCAGCCGAAGCGCCGGAAACACCCTCTTCTCCACAGCCCGGCGAGCCCGGGCCTTGAGGGGACGCCGGGCCTTGGCCGGAACGGTCTCAGGGAAACTGTTGAAGGCTGTCAACAGGTTGCTCCCGGAGGGCTCCTTCAGTATCTGCGCCCTGACCTGTCGAGGGACGTCCTTCACCGTCAGCCGTGGCGGAGTGATTCCCTTGGAGAGTCCCAGCTCCATCAGTTCGATGGTCTGGTCCACCCAGGTGGGTACGGACTCGAGACGGGCAATCACGTTCTCGTAGCCTCCGATGGTGGTGGCTGCGGTCATGGAGATGTACCGCTCCAGGTCCTGTTGAATTCCCGACATCTGGCTCAGGGGAATCAGCTCGTCGGCGAATCGAGCGGACTCCACTCCTTCAACCAGACCTCGCTCATAGAGGTCGTAGTTGAGCCGATCCGCGGGGTCCACTTTGCTTCTCGGGATCGCCCTCAGTGTCTCCAGACTCTTCACGACCTTCTTCTGCCGGCGGCGAATCGCACGAGGAGAGTGATCGGTCCATTGATCATCTCTGCTGGAGTTGCCCAGGAAGGTTCCGAACTCCGGATGCTCCACCATGGAGTCCTTCCAGTCAGAGTCGAAGAGTGAATGAAGACGACGGCTGTGGATGCCTTTGCGTGCCAAGGAGAGTCCTTTCTACTGCGGTGGTCCTAACGCTTCCTTCCTTATCCGTTCGTGCCGAGCTTGTCGAGGCACAGAGCGTCGTTTCGCGGACCGGTCCCTCGACAAACTCGGGGCGAACGGTTTTATGGACAGGCATCATATGTAAAGGAAACAGCGGACCACCACACTACCGAGGGTTCAGGGGTGTCTCGAAGACCTGGCCGGGCATGTCGTGAGGGGTCAGAAACGGAGACTCCCCAGCATCGCTCGGCGTTTCGAAGCTGGCGCCCCTGGCCGGCGGGATCGGCTGCCCCGTTCCCGAGGGAGGGCCCGCGGGAGCCAGTCCCTGAGAGTCCCGGAACATGGGCGGCAGGTCGGCAAGAGGTGGGCGCTGGAGATGTTGAGCCGGCGGCCCTGATGCGGCCACGGGTCGCTGGGGAGAACGGCCCGGGGGCGGTTGTGGCGCTGGCGGCAGAGTGTTCACGGTTCGCACGGGAGTCGGCTGAGGAGGTTGGGGCTGGGCGACGGCGGGCCTGGATGGTGAGGCGGCCGCCCGCTCCGGAGCCCTGCTCGCTGGCTTCGGGGGCTTCTTTGCCTGCTCCTGTTTCAGCTTCTTGAGGTCCGCCTGGGTCCGATTGAGGTGAATCTTCAATCGGGCGTAGCTGCGACGCACTTCCGTCAAGCGGCGCTCGAGATCGTCGAATCGACTCGTGGCTACCGTGGCGGGCTCCATCAATCGGCCGGCTGCAGCCCGGGCTGCGAGCTCCACCTCTTCGAAGGTCTTGGTCAGCTCGTTCTGTCTTGTCTCCATGGACTGGATCTGCCGGGCCAGGGAGTCGATTCGCTCTACCAGCACCGAGGACCAGAGGGCATTGGCGATTGCCAGCAAGGCTAGGATCAGGACGAGCAATGTGGGAGCCAGGGATCGGGCCGGCGGCTGCTTCACCGATTGGATCCGGACTCCCCCCTGGGTGGTGCCGCGAACATCGGCCAGGGGCCTGGCAGCCAGGCGACGCAGATCCTCGGCCCGGCTGACAGGGGCAAAGAGATCGTGCCCCTGCAGAGGGGACAACTCACCTTGCTTCCACTGAAAGAGGCGGTAGCGCCCCGAGCTGGGATCGATGCCCATGGCGATTTGATAGGGATCGTCGAAGAAGCTCTCCTGGACGAACTGCCGATAGCCCTCCAGGGCCAGGTTGCCAGAGGGGTCGGAGTAAAACCACCCGATGATGTTGGTCTCGGACTTCTTGCGATCCAGCTCAGCATAGAGCGCTTCCCAGGTCTCCTGGGTGAAGCGGGCGCCGCTGTCCCGCAAGGGCAGGAAGCCTTCGATTTCCAGATAGTCGTGGGCCGAACATCGATAGAGATCGCCCAGCAGAATGCCGGTCATCTCCTGCTCAGGGGCCTTGAGGAACCGCCGTTCGAGCTCTTCGAAGATCTCGATGGGCATGAAGACATGAACGTCCCCCGGCTCGATGAGGCCGGAGGTCCGGACAGCCAGGGAAGCGTCTTCCGTCGGGGGGCGCTTCTCCTTGATCTGTATGACCGACCCTGAGGTCTTCTCGGAAAGATCTGCCATGAGATTGAGCTCCTGGAGCCCGGTCATTGTATCAAGAGTCGGGACTCAGCACTAGCGTCCCATCCCAGTTTCTGGTGGGCGGGTTGTTGCGAAATCGCTGGCTGAAATTGAGACACATGCGAGAAGGGCCGTCGCCGGGAGAGATACGCAGGCATTCCTTGAACCTCTGGGCAGCCCGATTCCAGTCCCGGGTCTCCAGGTCTCTTAGTGCCAACTCGTAGGCCTCGGCGAGGGCGACGGCCAAGGAGGCTTGAGGCCCCCGGAGCTCCAGCACCTCGAACAGCTCGGCCCGGCGCCAGGCCAGCTTGAACTTGCCCAGACGCCGCCAGACGAATCGGTCCGATGTCCGGCGATAGATCGTTTCCTCAGTAATGACTCCGGCGCCGAGCAACCTCGACGCCCGGGCCAGCTGGCGTACCAGGGCCGTATCGGTTCCGTAGACCGTCAGGTTCCCTTCCGTCAGCTCCGCCACCCCGAAGGTGGACAGGACGATCCCCGCCGCGATGGGGAGACTTCTCCCCTCCGTCGACTGACAGGCCAGCGCTGCCAGACAGGCTCGCTCGGGAGCCTCCGGTCCCGGGGGGAAGAAGGCTGCCACCTCCGCCCAGCGCAGTCCGTCCAGGATCGCGCCGTTGGACCAGAGAGCGTCGGTCTGCCGGGAGACCAGATCCCTGAGCACCGATGGGTTCCGGAATCCGTCGAGATCCACCGCCGGCTCGGAGAAGTAGATCGGCAGCTCACAGAGGACGTGGCCCGGACTGCGCCCCACACTGGAGGCCGAGAGAGCTTCAATGGTCTCCCGGCTGGCTCGACCGCCCAGGCCTTCCCGGACCCGCCGATCCACCTGGGTATGAATCAAGGCTTCGCAGGCGACGTAGAGGCGGTTGAACAGCGGCTCTGGGCACTCCGGCGCCTCTCTGTCCGCTACTTCTCCTCTGAGGACGGCCAGCTTACGTTCCACGCCACGACTCCAGACGCCGAGGCGGCGAATCGTCACCCAGGAGATGACCAGGGCCACCAATGAACCGGCGAGCCAGAGTCCGGTGGGCACGAAGGTCCGAACGGTCTCGCTCGTGACCGCCACGGAGAGAGTCACTGCCCAGCAGGCCAGGATCAGGAGCCAGCCCCGGACGTAACCCTTCCGGGACCGGCACATTCGCCGGACAAGACGAGACGCCCGCGTACAGACAACGGGCGCCTCGTGAAGTTGCATTAGAGGCTGGGAGTGACTGGCTTGACAGAGGTCACCAGGGGGTTCTCCTGCAACAGGGAGATCAGCTTGGCCCCTTCGGCGGGGGCAACCTGGATACCGATCTCATTGCGGGTCACATCGGTCTCGCGCCAGTCGTTGACCGGTGCGAAGTCACCGGCGTAGCCAGCGGAGGTGAGGATCTGCCGGGCCCGGTCGTTGTTCACGCCACGGAAGGCAACCATCAGATTGATCGAGGCGCCCTCGTTGTAGATGCGTGCGAAGTTATCCACCCGGACTGACTCATCGGTGGAGTTGCCCAGAGCGTCGAGGTCGAGCACCAGAGCGGCCCTATCATAGGTCGCCTGGATGTTCACACCGTCTCGAAGGGAGATCCACTTCCAAAAGAGGAAGCTCTTGACCTTGCCGATTCGGTACTCCGCTCCGCCGCTGGCGAACAGGACACGCTTGTCGTCAATCCTGAAGCCCTCCGGCAGGAGGTGCAAGGCGTAGGTCTCATCACAGACGCGCTCGGGGATCTGTCGGCAGATGACCCGGCCGTCACCGGCTGAGTGGCATTCTTCGCGCCATTCGGTCCGGCAGTTACCTTCGGCCATCACTCGCAGGTAAAGCTTGCCGTCGCGGCCAACCATGTCGGCGCCGAAGATACGCCAGTAAGTCGGTATCGGGTACCCCACCAGGGTTCCTTCAACAGTAACGGGTTCCGTCGCCTGAGCGCCCCCGAGGGTGGCTGCCAGTCCGGCAGCGATAAAGACTGCGGCGAGTATAATGCTCCTCCTCATCGACCTCTCCTTCTTGTTGTTGGTCTCCTGATATCGGGCCGGGCAGGTGGCCCGAGAAGCCAAAATGAGCCGGACTAAGTAGCACCAATTGACTGAAGAAGTCAAGCCTCTCATTCAAGGCAGGGTGCATGGTAGGGGGTCCCCTCCTCCGTTCGCCCCACTATGGATGCCCGCATCCATAGTAGGCAGAACGGGTACTTCAGGAATTCGGGTCCAGTCGTGTGTCCCCGGATCCCATTACGGGAGCGCGGCCTTCACCCGTTGAAGGATGAACGGATCGGGGGGGCCGATCCATAGCGTCCCCCTGCACCACT
>JAJFLN010000778.1 GCA_021772705.1 Candidatus Cloacimonadota bacterium
CCTCGGTGATCTCCGTGTAACCTCCCGACTCACCGCAGTTGAAGCCACCACCAGCAATGAAAAGAACCGGTGTCCTGGGTGGACACCGGTTCCGGGGATGGGTTCGACTGGAGGGTTGACCTACAGGGGGGCTGCCAGGGCGGGATTCATGGGGAGGCCCACTCGGCCTCGGGCCTTGGCGGCCTTGTACTCGTCGCTCTGGAAGAGGGACCACTGGACTGACTGATAGGTCAGCTCTCCGGCGTCGAGCATGGCGACCATATCGTTGACTTCGTCGGCGGTGACGGTGGTGTCGGTGATGGTCTTGTAGGCGGCGTGTACGAAGAAGAAGTTCTTCAGGTGGGTCTCGGCGGCCTGGGGAGTGCGGGCGTGAACCTCGGCGGTCCAGTACTCGAGTTCAACGGAAGTGGGTGCCCGGAAGGCGAACCGCTGATAGAGGCCGTTCACGAAGTCATGTGTGGACTCGTCGCCAGCGTGGGCGCCCGACGCGAGAAGCAGGACTGCTGCCATCAGAGCGAAGATTCGGGTCATCCGTGTCATGGTTCGTCCTTTTGATTCAGGCCTTCCGGTCTCGGAAGATGGCAGAATTATAAGGATGGAACCCCCAAGTGACAACCCCGGGAGGGAAATTACTGGAAAAGCCAGTACACCAGCGCAATCAGGAGGACTGTGCAACCCCCGATGGCCAGGTTGGTCACGGCGAACATGCCCCCAGGTTCCTCGTTGGGATCGAAGAGGCCCTCCTCCGATTCCAGGGGCCGGGACAGCTGGCGCATCGCCTCTCCGTCGGGACCTTCCCGGCGGCGGGATCTCCCCTGGAGGAGGGCGACGGTGTCGAATGCACTGCCGTGCTCGGTCCGCTCCTCTTCGATGACCCGGGCCTTCTCGGCTATCCGGAGCTCCTCCTGCACGGTCTGGTTGAGGCGATCCAGCTCATCGAGAGCCCGGACAACATCGGAGAACTCCTCCATCCGCTGACCCAGCTCCCGGGTTGTAGCGCCTACGAAGAGGCGGCCCAGGGCGTCAATTTCCGGGCCCGTCAACTCCGGATACCGGATCTTGGCGTTCTCCTTCAGCTTCTCGACCACGATCTCCGCCACGTCATCCCGTCCCTGGAAGGGATACTCGCCGGCGCTGAGCATGCGGAAGAGGCAAACCCCCAGGAACAGGATGTCCGGACCGTTGCTCTTGCCGCTCGTCGCCGGGCGGGAGGAGGGGACGGAGGGGCGACGAGGGGAGCTGAATCGCTGGAGCTTGATGCGCCGGCCCTGTTTCTCCAGGAGAACGTCCTCGAGCCGGATCACCCGGTTCATCAATCCCTCCTGGAGTCCCATCTCCAGCAGACCGTTGAGCTGGCGCAGCACGGAGACCAGGGTGGGGTAGGGGAGGGTGCCCTCGCTGATGACGGACTCGAGGCAATCGCCCTCGAAGAACTCGGAGATGATGCAGAATCGCTTCGAGAGGGTGTCAATCTCATGGTAACGCAGGATTGCCGGATGGCGGGGCAGGTTGGACGTGGTTCGCAGCTCTCCGGAGTATCGCTCCACGAAATCCCGGTCCCGGGCGTACCGGTCCCGGAGGATCTTCACGGCGATCGGATCCCCCTCCGGGAGCAGCTTCCCGCGGAAGAGGAAGCACCTCTCGCTCTCGCCGACGTTCTCCTGGATCTCGTACTTGCCCTTGAGAATGCGGCTTGACGGGGTGGCGGCAGCAGCGCCGGCACCGTCCTGAGTGTGGCTGGTAGCGGAACGGGAGTCAGTACTGCTTGCGGCCGTAGGCGATGTCGTCGACATAGAATTCGAGTTCGATCTGGCCGGAGCCTTCGATCGGGACCGGCACCTTCTCGCCGGGCTGGTGATGCCGCGAGTAGATGGGGCGACGGAACCGGCCTTCCTCCGACTGGTATACGTCGAGCCGCTTCGGGGTCAGCCCGGGCGGCATGGTGAATTCCACCGTGAAGCGCTTGACCGGGGCCGTGTGGGCCAGTCCGGCCCGTGCCAGGGTGAGAATGACACGGCGTTTGGGGGAAGTCTTTGCCCCCGGCGGCGGGCTCTGGTCGATCACGGTTCCATCGGGGATCCCCTCGGGTCCCGGCTGCTCCACCGTGTCGATCCGGCTGTAACTCAGTTGCTCCAGTGCGGTCCGGGCAGTTTCATGGGCCAGCCCCACGAGACGAGGCATCGATTCGGCGGGACCATGATCGCCTCCGCTGACCAGCAGATCCACGAGACCACCCTTGCCCAGGGGATCGTTGGCTGCGGGGTACTGGGCCAGGATGACGTTGGCCTGACTGGAGCTGCTGATGGTGCAGAGCTGTCCCAGGCCCAGGCGGGCACCGGACAGGATCAGCTTGGCCTTTCGCAAGGGATGGCCCGTCAGGTCCGGTACCTGCACCAGATCGGCGCCCAGACTGAGGACCACCAGCAGAGTCTTGCTGGGATTCACTGGTGTCCCGGGAGGCGGATTCTGGGCCAGGATACGACCGGCCTCAACGTCGCTGGAGTTGGCTCGGGAAGCGATCTTCACCGGAAGTTTTGTGGCTTCCACGGCCTGCTCCAGAGTCTTGCCAATCAACCCCGGTGTGATGACGGACCCCCGGTTGAAATAGCTATCCAGCGCCTGCTTGGCGTAAAGCCAGGCCGCCAGTCCGAGCACCGCCAGGAGCCCGAGCAAGAATGTGATCTTTATCAGCCGGACCACTGGCAATGCACCTTTCCAGCCTCAGTCTAACACTTTCTCGCCCAAGAGGCCAGAGGATGTAAGAAGATCGGGTGCATGTGGATCCGGGGACACACGACTGGACCCGAATTCCTGAGGTACCCGTGCTTGCCTGGCAGCCGATGGCGAATTCGGGTCCAGTCGTGTGTCCCGAAAGCGGCGGGGCTTCAGTAGGAAGCGGAGAGGGAGTAGATGTTCTTCCCTTCCTTGGTGAAATTGCCGATCACCAGGACGGCCTGTGTGGCGCCGGTGACGCTGGCCTGGATGTTCCCGCCGGAGCCACCGATCTTCACGATCCTCCACTTCTTGGCGGCATCGATACGAATCAACTTGGCGCCAAGCTGGATGCCCTTTCCTGGCTGGATCGTGAGGGTCAGGTTCGCCGAGGGGTCCAGATCCTCGAACCGGATAAGGTTCGCGCCGTAGTATTGAGGCTCGGCGATGTCGCTGCTCTTCAGGGTGAATGGATAGGCCTTGACTGCGAGCACTTCCGGAACCGGATACTTGGCTCCGTCCTTGTAGGCTCTGAGGTAGTTGTAGGCCCAGAACGCCGTGAACAGCTCCTTCGTATCTCCCACCGTCCGGTCGAGTGCCTTCAGGATGTCGGACTGGCGACAGGCCTCCCAGACTCGCTTCAGGATCTTGGGGCCCCCCAGATTTTCAACCAGGAAACCGGTGAAGATGGAGGAGGAGTACTCGAACCAGAGATCGTTGGAGAAGAGCGATATGTGCGGCTGCTCCAGGTGGAGCGCCAGGTTGTTGAGGTAGAAATCGCTCTCGGGGAACACCATCTCCCCCATCCATTCGGCGCTGCCCTCAGCCCACCAGTCGGGCTGTTCCCAGTTGTAAACGGCCTGGATGGCGTGGAAGAACTCGTGGGCGCAGACAGCCTTCAAGAGGCCCACCTCGTATCCTTCGGGGTCCGACGTGACGTGGGGGCCGAACTTGGGGCCCAGAACTCCTCGGGTGTAGGCCTCGATGTTGGAGTGAATCTCGATCCAGGTCTCGTTGCCCTGCCCAGGGTGGGTCAGGCCATTGTGGTTGAAGCCCTTCAGATAGACCCGGTACTTCGGAGCCGTCGGCGGCTTGTCGAAGCCCATCTTGCCGATTTCGGCCGCATAGGCTGCTTCCAGGTAGGTCCCGACCCGCTCCACGTAATCGGGCACCTTGTTGCCGTTGTCGTCTCCCGGGCGCACGGCGTTGACCCCCGAGTCCTGCCAGAAGACGAGGAAGTGCTTTGTCTTGGCGTACTCGAAGCCCGAATCTCCTGGAGCGCCCGGGGCGTCATCGGGACGATCCTGTCCCGGCTGCAGCACGTAGGGGCGCAGCTTGATCCGATCCTCCTCCTGGAAGGAGTTCCAGTTCTTCCGGACACGGCGCATGAGGGAGGTGGCGCAGCCGCGGCTTCCGGCAGTCTCACCGTCGCCGTCGGGAAGGTAGAGGTCCAGCACCTGATCCACCAGGTTTCGTTCCTGGCCATGAACCAACTCGACCGGCACGCAGAGGGTGGCGGCGAGACAGATGAAGACAACGAGAATATGGCGAGGCAATGGCATCACTCCCACATGACATCTACACCGAAACAGCACCGAAAGTTGCATGAAATGGAAGGAAAGGTCTCACCACCGGGTCTCGATGGGGACCGGTCCTCCCGGCTCGGATCGACCCTCCAGGTAGGTTTCGATGGCGAATTGCCGGCTCTCGAACCATCGGTTTCCGCGGATCTTCAGGATCTCATCGCGGCGAAAGAGAGCGCCGTCTCGGCGATGCTCTCTGAGCCATGCCAGCTGGACACCGGCCTCGTCGCGATAGCGCCGGTAAGTCACTTCGATGTAGGCTCCCTTGCCGGGTTCTGTTTCTCCTGTCTTCAGAAGAGCTGAACCGCCCGGGGGCGGCACGGAAGAAGTGCCGGTTTGATAGTATCCGACAGCGCGAACGACGTAGGTGGCCGCATCCGCCAGCAGCCACAGGTCACTCGCCGGGAAGTCGCGCAGCTGGAGCCGTAGCCGATGGACATTCCTGCCCTGGAAGGCAAACTCACCCTCATAGGTAATGGGCCCTGTGACCGAATGCTCCAGGGAGAAGGGCATTCGATCCAGCAGGAGTGTCTCCAGCAACTCGCTCCGGGCCGACTCGAGCTGGGATCGGTCTCGAACACGAAGTCCCTGATCGACCATCCAGTGCCAGTCCCTCCACCAAGCCTGATGAATTCGAGCTCCGGGTCGAAACCGAACCATCAGCAGGTTCTCCTCCAGAACACACTGGAGGTAGATCTCGATCCGCTCGCTCGCCCTGTCTTTGCCATCGTCTCCAACCTGGACCCGCGTTTGAAGGATCGAGAGATCCCGGAGGCTCGACCAGGCCCGGTGGCCTCCGGCAGCCCGGTAGATCCGGGGCATCATCTCCCGGAGTGGGAACGGCAGCTGGACCTCCAGCTGAGCTTCAACCCTCGATGGTGCGGCCTGAGCCAGGACTCCCGCCATCGCCATCGCCGTGAGAATCGCCGTGGGCTTCATGAATCACCTCAACCTAGCATCTATCACCGGAACGAAGCCAGTTCGAGACAGAACCGGTTCCTCACCCGGCTGGTCCTGATTGCACCCGCCTTGCTGGCTCTGCTGGCCATCTCCACTCGCCCCGGTCACGCATCGGACACCAGCGGCAGCCCATCAGGCCGGGAGGAACGGGAGCTGACCATCGGCGAGGCCCCCAGGATCGTCATCAAGCACGTCCGGGGCAACCTGACTGTTCGAGGTGTGGATTCACCATCAATCAGTGTCCTGGCGACGAAGCGGACAGGGGGCGTGATAGGAGCCAGGGCCCGAAAGCTGCGGTCTCGGGTCGACGTCCGGGTCTCGGGGAAACTGGGCCGGGCATCGGTCGAAACGGTCTACTCCGGAGAGGCGGACTGGGGAACGCTCAAGAAGCTGCAGCGGGCAGGCGATCTGGCCGACCTGGACGTTGATCTTCAAATCAGTTTGCCGAGAAAGAGTTACCTGGAGGTCAACACCGTGGCCGGCTCCCTCACGGTGAGTCGGATGGACGGCCCGGTGTCGATCAACGGTGACACTGCCGACATCAGGGCGACTCGCATTCGGGGGGCTTGCCGGATCGTCGCTTCCGGTGGGGCCGTACACCTCGACGACATCCGGGGCAGCCTGTCGGTGAGGACCGTGCTCGGGCCCGTGGATGGACGAGGGGTCCGTGGTTCCTGCGTCCTCGATACGGTCAGTGGCGGTGTCCAGATAGGTATCGTCCCCGACCACGAGGCCGTGATCAGGATCAACTCCATGAGCGGGCCGGTACAGGTCTTCGTCGATGATCGGGCCGACCTGTCCTATCGGCTTGAGTCCGAGAGTGGCACTGTAACGTCGGACTTCTCTTCCGGCCGCAGAAACGACGGTGAGGCCCTGAAGGGCCGCATCGGCAGGGGGGGAGGCGATCTTCGAGTCAAGACCTTGAGCTCCCCCGTGCGTCTGACCCGGAAGAGGGCCCCGGTCCGGCGGCAATCGGGCCGTCGCTGATGAGAATCTGGTCGCGGCAGTTCGAGCCGACGGCCAGGGGCCCTCGGCGATTACACTGCCGCTGTCAGGTCTGCGGTAGTCCGCCTACCGAAGGCCAGACAGGCTGTTGTTATAGGCCACCTGCCACTGCTCGAAGACGACCCGTCTCCGGGCGATCTCGGCGGGCTGCAGGTTGCCTCGGATCGCCTGCTGCATCGACAGGTAGGCGGCATCCATCTTCTGCTTCGCCTCCGAGATGCTGGCGGACTGAACCGCCGGCATGGCCTTGCCCGAGAGGCTGGGAGCGCCGTGGGCCGAGATGGCCTGGCCGCCCATGGGCTGATAACCACCGTCGCCCTGGCCGTAGGGAGGGGCGGACTTGCCGGGACCGGACTCGCCGCGCATCTCCTTGACCTTCTTCATGATCCACTTGGCCAGCATGGGGGCCAGGATGCTGCCGGCGATACCACCGACGAATCCGAAAGCCATCTTGCCGACATAGAAGCCTGCCAACCCGGCGACAAGACTGACGACGAGCTCCGTCGTGGTCTGTTCGCCTCCACCCGTGAGGCCCTTGAGCATTCCTGCGAATCCACCCTCTTCACCTTGTGGGGCTGGACCTCCACCCTGGAGGAGCGAGGCGGAAGCGCTGGGCGCGATTGCTTGTGAGGGTGCCGGGGCCTGAGTGGCCTGGCCAGGTGCTGGCTGGCCCTGGAGCCGCGCGGTGTACCGGGCGGCGAGGGACTGATTCTCTTGCATCAACCGGGCGAGATATTCGCGGCGGAGCGCGTCCTTCTCACCCAGGTTCTGGAACTCGGAGTTCAATCGCTGCTGCTGCTGCTCCAGCAAGAGGAGGCGCTGCTGCATGAACTGCTGAGTGGCCGCCGCCGACGCATCCTGAGCCAGAAGGGGCTGGAATAGACCGGTCAGAAACACTCCCAGCATCAGCCAGGAAACAGGACGGCGGATATGGCGGATCATGTTCACCCCATGAGTCTAAGGACCGATCGGCCAGTTGACAACCCGTCACCTGCGGATCGAGCAAATGAGAGGATCTGCCGGGTTCCCACGGTTCTTCCTTGCCTTTACAAGCGCTCCATCCTCGGATATGCTGTTCCTGAGCCGAGATCGACCCTCGAAGGCCCATCCGGGATTTGGGGGGACAGGAGGCACCGCGATGTCTGAAAAGGCGAAAGAACCGCTCTTTATCGACCTGGAGTGGACCCCGAATCCGAATACGATCAAGCTGGTTTGCAACCGGAACTTGATGCCCAAGGGTGTGGCCAATTTCAAAACCGCTGCCGATGCGGGACCCTCGATGTTGGCGCAGCAACTTTTCGGCGTCAAGGGCGTCGCCGGTGTCATGTTTGGCGCCAACTTCATCACCCTCACCCGGGCAGAAGACGGGGACTGGGTGGAGATTCACGAGCAATCCATGAAGGTCGTGAGGCCCCATCTCGAGGCGGACAAGCCTGTCCTGGAGGGGCCCCTGCCTGAAGCACCCTCCTCTGCCGGCGGTGGCGCCGATGCCCAGACCATCCAGGACATCCTGGACAACGAGATC
>JAJFLN010000779.1 GCA_021772705.1 Candidatus Cloacimonadota bacterium
ACGATATGGCCGCCCGCTCCATTCATCCTTCGACAGGCTCAGGACGAACGGATCGGGAAAACTCGGCCATTCAGTCGTCCTGGATGCCCGCATCCATAGTGGGGCGAACGGAGGAGGGGACCCCCTGGGTGACATGCACCCCCCTCTGCCCCGTGGCGTTGTTGACGAACATCTTGGCCACGCTGGCCTTGCCGCCGGAGACGAGATGAGAATAGGGCGACAGCTGCTGGTAGATGTGGCTCTTTCCCGTCCCTCGAGGTCCCAGCTCGACCGGGTTGTAGTTCCGCTCCACGAATGGGACCATCCTGAGGAGAGCCACCCTCTGAGCGGCTTCATCGAGGTTAGCCGGTTCCAACCCCGTCGAGCGTATCAGGAACTGCCGCCACTCTTCGGTCGAGAAGCTCCCTCGCCCTTTGGCCAGCACCTCTACCACGTTCGGGTTGGACATCTGGATCGGGCGCAGGGACGGGATGCGAAAGGGCCGGCCGTTCTTCTCCTCAGCCAGGATGGGGTCGTACTCCAGCGTGACCTCGGCGTAGAAGCCGTCGGTCAGCATGCGCTCGTTCTCCCGGACAAGGTCGTCGTGGATCAGCACGTTCTTCAACGTCAAGCTGGGCAGCTCGGCGACATAGCAGTCGTTCTTCGTATCGAGTCGGGCTCGAACGATATCGATGAGCTTGACGCTGCCGTCTTCGCGCGCCCTGGCTTTGAACAACTCCTGGTCCCCCGTACGGACCGTGCGGCCCTGTAGCTGCTCCTCGACGATGGAAAGCCCCTCCTCGATCTCCTCCCGGCTCGTGCTGGCGCAGTAGCGCCCGAGGAGGAACTCCACGACGTAGGTCGGAACGGGATACTGCCTGGCATAGCGCCGCACCAGATCTTTGCGAACCAGGTAGCCCTCGAAAGCCGCGGACGCGAGCCGATCCAGTGGGTCCAGTTCGAGGGTCTCCATCATCATGATTGCTCCCCAACGCAGGTCGATCTGTGGGCGAGGATGTTGCCTGCCTCATCGACGAGGACGATCACGAGCTGCGCCTCCTCGTGCTCGTCTCCCGACAGCAGCAGGCGGACGGCTCCGTCCTGGACGATTTTGACGGCTGCAGCCACGGACCTTCCCGTCGGACTCTCCAGACGGATGTCTGCACGGACCTTACCTTCGACCCGGGTCTCGACGAAGCAGCGCATTCCGCGCCACGTGATGGACTCGATGGAGGCCGAGAGCAGACAAGCTTTCTCGCCTCCCTCGACCAGGAGGTCGGGAATCAGGCATTCCTGGATACTCACGCCGCCGTGGGCGTACTCCTCGCCCTTCTTGAAGCAGGCGATGCCCGGGGGCGACGCGAAGGACTCCACCGGGTTCCAGTACCAGGGGTAAAGTGGGATCTCCGTGGAAGACTCCCCGGAGATCACGGCACATCGCGCCCAGCGGCTCTCGGTCAGGAACTTCGGGAGCTCAACTTTCGGAAGGCCGAGGGGCAGCAGCAGCCATCCATGATCGGTCACGACCCGGACCTTCGTCCAGCCCGAGGCGAGGAGCTGGCGGATACGTTCGGCCAGGCGATCCAGCTCCTCATCGATCTGCCGCGCCAGGCGGCCCTTCAGCTTGTGCCCCAAGGAGTCGATGTCTCCGTACTCAATCCAGGCTCTGGCCTTGGCGGTTCGGGGCACGTCGAGCTCGCCCAGGCCCAGCAACTGGTACTCACGTTGCTCCAGGACTTTCCGAAGATGAGTGACATCCGCTGGCACGTCTCCGTCCCGCAATCGAGGGGCGAAACTGCCATCGAGGTCGCCGCCGACGATGGCATCGGCCACGGGACTGACCGCTGGCTTTCCCGTTGCGGTCACCGATGGAAGCGCTGCCCAGCGCGTTTGAACGGTGACCCGGAGACCTCGACCTTCCAGGCGATCCGCCAGGCGTTGTGCCAGGTCGTATCGCAGTCCGTCGGTGAAGAAGAGGCAGCCACCTTCTGGAACTGTGATTCGTTCCTGCTGGTCGTGCCCGGGCAGAGGAGTGGTGGCCAGCGCTGCCTGGAATGCCCGTGCCGAGTCGTCGAGCCACGGTTCGAGCAGGTGGTGAACCACACGTCGAATCAGGTCCTGATCGGTCGTTGTCGCGGTCGCCACTGCCTCCCAGGAGGCAGCGTCGGCCTGCCAGCCGTTCTGGCAATAGGCGTCGCGAATGGCTTCGGGCGTCGGTCCGCCGACGGTATGACGAATCGCCATCCCTCGAATCGTTGCCACGTCACGAGCTTCCATCTCCCGATTTGTCTCGAGCGGCCTGTCTGACGGCGTTGCTGTAGTGCAGGTCGTTCCATCGATTGCCGTCGAAGGCGGCGCCGCCGAGGGCCTGCAGCCGCACCGACCGGCGCAGGGCCGCCTCGTCCTCCGCCGTCTCGGCGAGACTCGGGTTGGACTGCAGCACTTTGCCCGCATGCCAGGCCCCGATGGTGTTGTGGTAGAGGAAGAGGACCATGTAGTCCTCCGTGAAGAGCTGGGTCACAGCCGGCAGCTCCTCGGCACCGATCTTCTTACCGCTGGCGTTGACGGCGTTCTTCTTCTCCGACTGCCAGTACTGATAAGTCCAGCCCAGACTGTCGTCGGCGGTGAACACATCAGACGGAAGGCTGTCGAGCAGACCGTCGAGGGCCTGACGCGTCTCCGGGGCCAGCCGGATCTGGAGCGCTGGATCGTCGATCCGGAAGATCTGAGGCAGAGCCCCCTGGGCGAAGCGGGCGACCATGGAGCGCGGGTCCTCTCCAGCCTCCCGGGCGAGGTCTTGGTGCCGTAGAGCGTCAGATCGTTGCTCCACCGATGTTCGGCATGCGTTGAGGGCCGTGTAGAACCACTGGTGTGCCAGTTCGTATGGTCTCGGGGCTCCTCGCTCTCCACCAACTCGCCTTCACCGGCGATGTCGAACACCGAAACTCCGGGACAGACGACATCTGACGAGCCCCTACCGGCGGGACTAACGCGTTGTAACAGAAACTGGGGGACACGCGACCTGTTTCAGAAGGGTGCCACAAGTTGCCCCAGCCTCGAACCAAGAACCCGCGCAAGAACGACTACGCAGTCTTGCATCCCATCTTCAGGCCACTTCAGCCGCTCCTCAATCGCGGAATCCTCGACGTAGCCCACTACACGCCTCCGGTCCCGGTCGCTGGAACCAGCCGAATCTGACCCTAAATCTGGGCGCGACTTCTGCGCATTCATTACCTGCGCGGCCCCTAAGGCGACAGGTCGTGTGTCCCTCAGTTTCGGCGAGACTGACGGAATCGGCGGCAGCGGGCCAGGTAGCCGCCCCAGAGGGCTCCGGGCAGCAGGATCCCGTAGGCCAGGGTCTGGTACCAGACCGGCGTCGGGTCCGGCTCCTGGGCGCCCATGGCCAGCAAGCCCGAGATGAGCAGGGAGCCGACACCGACGGCCAGGGAGTGGAGCCTTTCGTCCCGGCCAGCCCAGCGAGCGGCCAGGTAGGCACCGAGGACGGTGAAACCGGTTCCGATGATCCCTCCGATCAGGAGCCAAGCCGGGGAGAGCAGGACGTCCTCCACGTAGCTGTGAATCTGGCTCTCCGGCACGCCGCTGAAGGCGCCCCAGAATGTGATTCCCGAGAGGACGAGCAGGACGGCGGCGATGGTGCCCACCGTGTCCACGGTCAAACCACCGACGATTGAGGTGTTGCAGATCTCCCGATCCGAGGGGGCGGCGCGACGCCCGGACTCGGCGTCGTGGCGGGTCTGACGGAAGTCACCTTGACCGTTGATCATCTGCAGCGGCAGAGCGTCGAGTTCTCGCATTTAACCGGTTCCTTTCGCGCCGACAGCGCTCACGCCAAATTCGAGAGGTCCTGCTCGGGACAGGAGCCCGGGGACTCTCACCCCTCAGATCATACCTCGTCTTCGCCGTTTAAGCCACACCAGGACCATGACCGGCAGCAGGAATCCCAGGGCTCCCGCTGGCTGCCCCTTGGCCCCAAGATTACAGCCCACGGAGCTGCCTCCGCCACCACCGGAGCTGGTGCCTGTGGTGCCACCGCCCGTGGGCGTCGTCGTGCCTCCTGTTGTCCCGCCACCGCCGGGCGTCGCCGCGCTGGAGGCGATGGAAACGGGAACCGGGACAGACCTATCGCCACCATCGTCGACGTAGAGCAGGAAGTCATACCTGCCATCGACGGGGGGCACGAAGGAGAGCTGGGCCGTCAGGGCCCCGATGAGGGTCACCGGTAGCCCGCCGACCTGAACCCACTGATAAAAAAGCCCCGTGCCGTCACCATCGATGCTGCTGGAGCCATCGAGGACGACCAGCTCGCCCGTCCTGCCCACGGGGGTGGTGGACACCGTCGCTCTGGGAACGCTGTTGGCAGCTGTGTCGACCACCACGAAGGTGGAACCGGTGCTCTCCAGGCTCCCGTCGTTCACGTCCAGCTCGAATCCGTAGACCCGGGAGACCAGCGGCTCGAATGTAGGGCGAACCACCTTCTGGGACGACAGGACCACCCGGGGTCCCAGCACCTGCCGCCAGCGATACCTGAGAGCCCTCCCCTCGGGATCGAAGCTCTCGGAGCCGTCCAGGGTGACCGTCAGGCTGCCGCCAGCGGGGATCCGGACCCGCTGCTCCGTCGGGGTACTGGACGCCGGGCTGAACAGCTGGGGCCGAGAGACCGGCGGGCGGCCGTCTCCGGCCCCGGCGACGTGCACCTTGACCGTGGCCGGCTCGCTGTTGGTCGCTCCGTCGGTGACGGTCAGCTCGAACCGATATGTGCCGGCGATGATCGGTGTCACCGTCGGCATGGCCGTCGAGGCCCCGTCGATGGTGACCGGATCTCCGGCGATCTGTTTCCAGGCGTAGGTCAGGGCCGTACCGCTCCGGTTCCTGCTGCCTGTCCCATCCAGGATGGCCGTGTCGCCGAGCGGAATCTCCCGATCCGCTCCCGGGCTGGCCAGGGGCAGGGTGGAGGCGGCCCCGTTCACCCGGACCCGGACCGTGGCGGCCTCGCTGGTGAGCCGATCGTCGGCGTCGTCGGAGACCACCAGCTGGAACAGATAGGTGCCCGGGCTACCGGCCGTGAAGGCAGGCCGCACCGTTGACGCGTTGGCCAGGATCAGCCGGGCCACGCCCTGGGGGCCGCCGGTCTGCAGCCAGCTGTAGGTGAGGGGAAGTGATGGAGCGTCGGGATCGACGCTCTCGTGTCCATCGAGACGAACCACAGTACCCACGTCGACGGTCTGATCCAGACCGGCGTCGGCCCGGGGCGCGATGATCCGGTTCAGTGGGTCCATGACGCGGACATTGACGCGGCTCGACGAAGATGACGCACCCGATGTATCTGTGACGCGGAGGACGAACTCGTACTTGCCAGCCACGACAGCCGTGACCTGAGGGTCCGGCGAGGTCGGGTCCGTCAGCAGCCCCAGGACCGGATTCAACGCCCCCTCGGTCCAGCCATAGGTCAAGCGTCCCCCATTTGGGTCAGTCGATGCCGTGCCGTCGAGACGGAACGGCGATGCTACCACCACGGTCTGGTCCATTCCCGCCGCTGCGGTGGGAACGGCATTGGCGACGCTGACCGAGACCTCCGACGCCGTGCTGTCCACCCGCCCGTCGTTGACGACGAGGCGGAAACGATAGCTGCCAGCAGCCCGTAGCACCGCCGAGGCCAGGGGAGAGCCGGTCCGAATCAGCTCCACCAGGGCTCCGCCGACCTGGGTCCACCGATAGGCCACGGGGTCTCCATCGGGGTCGACGCTGGCGCTGCCGTCGAGGGTGGCCACTCGGGGGCCGGTCCGGGCAGCGCTGGCCGCGCCTTCCCGGGCCGTCGCGATCGGCCGACGGTTGCTTCCGTTGACCGGGTCCGTGCCCTGGGCCACCTCCACGCCATCGCCCACTCCGTCGCCGTCAGTGTCGGCCAGTCTGGGCGAGGTGCCTGCCCGGGATTCCTGCAGATTCGTCAGGCCGTCCTGATCCAGATCCGACGCCCCATCGGACGAATCGGCGGAGTCCAGCTCATGAATCCGCTCGAACTCATCGGACATGCCGTCCCCGTCGGAGTCGATCAGGACCGTGAGGCGCACATCGGGACCCGTGTTTCCCGCGGCGTCCACGGCCCTCACGGTCAGCAAGGTCCTCTCTTGGGAGAGCGTCACCTGCCTCTCGAAGGAGCCGGCGTTGATCGTGGCCGCCCCGGCATCGGCGCCTCCAGAGGCGATGCTGATGGACACCCGCCCAGAGGCCTCGACGAAGGACCCGCTGATCAGAATCGACCTGCCCACGATGCCCCCATTCTGCGGAAAGCCGACCGTCGCCACGGGAGCGATGGTGTCGGTGACGAATCCGGCGGCAGTGGTGAAGGTCTCGGCCGGAACGCCGAAAGAGTCCGCGCCGCCCGAGAAGGTCACCCGGTTCGGACCGTCCAGGTTGAATCGGCGGTTGTCCTCCGGCACGGCGTATTGGTACCGCCAGACTCTACCCGAGCCACTGGTGAGAGTCGGCGCCAGATCGTTGGTGCCCGTCTGATCCACCGCGATCAGGGGCGGCTGTGACAGGCTCCGATCGTAGGTGGCGGCGATCTCCAGAGGACCGGCTCGAATCGCCGTGGCATCGGGCCTTCCGGTCAGGACAATCGACTGGACCTTCGGCCGGTCCGTCGTCGACGCCAGGACCCGGACCGTGGTGGGCGATACAGTATCGTTGCTGGCAGCGGACTCGTCGGTCTCGGCCACCACGCCAGCGAAGTCGGCCCGGGCGATCAGGAAGTACTCCCCGGGGGTGAAGCTGCCGGAGATGAGGAACTTGCCCGACACCACCGTGGATCGAGTCGGCTCCAGGCTGGGAGTGAAGACGGATCCCAGGAAGGGATCCGAGGCCTGGGCCGTCCGGTCCAGGGAAAGGAAGAACCCCATCCCCGATGCAGGCGCCGTTGCTCCCCCCAGGTTCGCCACGGAGGCCTGGACCTGCAGTTCCTGCCCGCTCCCGGCCAGGATGGAAGCGGGAACGACCGCCTCGGAGGCCTTCAGATCCGGCGACCCGCCAAGTCGGATCGGCAGCCCCGCCACCAGGGAGTTGTTGGACTCGTCCTCCTCCGAGATGGATCCCGTGGCGTCCACCACCAGGGCCAGGCTGTAGACACCGGGGGTGACGAAGTTCGGGATCGACGCCGTGGTGTCAAACGAGGCGGACTGGCCGATGGCCAGATCGCCTGAGAAGATCACCGGCTTCAGGACCAGGTCCGTAGCATCCAGGGTGGAGTCCGGCGACAGCAGCACCCGGGACAGGATCGGTCCCTGAGCCGCGGCGCTGCCTTGGTTGATCATGGAGAACCGCACAGGGAAAGGAACATCGACACCGACGCTCACCGTCGGTCCCGTCAGGGTGGTGGGAACCAGGTCCGGCGCGCCCCGCAACAGGAGGCTCGACGACGACAGGTTGTTGGTCTCGATGTCCTCCGTCACCACGTTGGTGGCATCGACGACGAAGAGCAACTCGTAGCTGCCGGGAGTGGTCCGTGGCAGGGTGAACGTCCGGCTCACCTGACTCTGCCCCCCTTGGGGCAGCCCGGAGGAGGTGAACTGATCCAGCTGCAGATCGCTCCCGTCGAGCACCTTGTCCCGGGACAGAAACAGCCGGTTCTTGAAGTCGTTCAGGACCGAGACGGGCCCAAGGTTGGCCAGGGACAGGGAGACGGAGAAGGCTGCTCCCACGGTGGCACTCGAGGCCGCCGTCGGTGTCGACGCCACCAGGTCGGGACCCGAGAGGGCCGTACCGACGGCGAAGGTCCCCGGCGCCAGGACACTGTTGTTACGCAGGTCCGCCTCGTCGATCCGGTTGTCGTCGTCCACCACCATTCCCAGGAAGTAGGTTCCCGTCGTCAGGGCCGCCGGAATCACGGGAGTCGTCACGTCCGTCAAGGTCGCCCCCCCGGCCGCCAGTCCCGGCAGCTCCAAGGCCACCAGCAAGGTATCCGGGCTGGCGATGGTGGTGTCCGTGGAAGCGAAGAACCGGACCCGGAACCCCTCGGCTGCCTGTCCGCCCAGGTTCCGGATCGACCAGGCCAGGGAGACCGGCTCCCCCGTGTCGGCTCGAAGCGGCGAGAAGGCCAGAGACTCGGCGAGCAGGTCGGGCAACGTCAACGTCGAGACCACCGACACCTGCCCGGAGGGGCTCACGTTGTTCAGCTCATCGGCCTCCGTCACCTGGGACGCGGAGTCCACCTGGGCCAGGATGAAGTAGTTGCCCACGGGCTGCGTCGACGGCACTGTGAAGAACCCCTGAAGCGTCGTCCTCCCCCCTGCCAGGAGGGGGGCCGAAGCCAGATTGCCCAGGACCGTGTCCCGGCCGTCACCATCGACGATCTTGTTCACCGACAGGTAGAAGCGCACCTCGAATCCGTTGGCGCCCACCTGGCCTCCGTTCACCACCGTGGCCGTCACGGCCGTCGAGGTCCCCCGCTGGATCTCCCTCGCTGTCGCCACGTCGGCCACGGTCAGGTCCGGCCTGGCCCCGGCCACGGTCCCCACCTGTATCGGGGTGCTCGCAGCCAGGAGGTTGTTCGACTCCGCCGATGTGGTGCTCCCCGTGGCATCTCCTTCCTGAATCCGCTGCTGCGGATCCAGAACGACAGCGAGCAAGTAGCTGCCCGGCGTCAGGGTGGCCGGCAGAGTGAGGCCCCGGGAGGCCACGTTGACTCCGCCGGCAGTGAGAGCGCCATTGGTGAATGTCCCCAGAGCCAGATCCGTCGTGGTCACATCCTGCCGGGCCGACAGAAAGTAGGACTCCTCGAAGGAGACCAGGAGTGATCCTCTCCCCTGATTCTCCAGCCTGCGCTGCACCGTCAGAGTCGTCCCCGGAGTTGCCGCGCTGGGCACCGTCAGGGACGTGGGAACCAGATCGGGCAACACGCCATTGGAGACGACGTTGACGGATCCCGAGGCCGCCAGGCTGTTGTTGATCGACGTCAACTCCTCGACCCCGACTCCAGCATTCACGATGAGGCCGACGAAGAACGCCCCGCCGGGAATGCCCCCGGGAAGCTGGACCGTCCGGGTCGTGGTGTGACTCGCCAGGGGGGCAAGCTGGGGCCCGACGAAGGAGGCAATGGGGGTGTCCTCGCTGGTAATCGTCGAATCCACCGATAGGTAGTACACCTCTTGGAAGCCCTGGAGAGATCCGAACTGGGAGCCGTTGCGGACCCGGCGGGTGATCTGGAAGGTCCGGGTCGCCAGAATGGTGGAGGGGGCCGAGACGAGATCGACGATCAGGTCCGGCTTCCTGCTCGCCGCCACCAGGGTCGGCGCCAGGGCTGCCAGGGCGTTGTTCTCCTCGTCCTTCTCCTGGACCCTGTTGTCGGGATCCACCAGCACTCCCAGGAAGTAGCTCCCCGGCGCCAGGGTGGCGGGAATCACGACGGACCGGTTCACATTCGACGACAGTCCCGCCGCCAGGGACGTGTTGCCGAAGGTCGCAATCCGCTGGGAGCTGACCGAGATGGCTCCCGTCGTCGCCAGCACGATCGCCTCCGAGAAGGCCTGGTTCGCGTCAGAGCTGCCCTGGTTCCGGATCGTTCGCCGGATCGAGATCTGACCTCCGACCTCGGCTGTAGCCGGCGCATCGACGGAGACCACCGTCAGGTCCGGCAAGATCGGAATCGTCAGGTTCACGGACGCGGCGGAGATGAACTCGTTGTTGGTTTCGTCACCTTCGGGAAGGAGCCCACCGGGATCGATCCGGGCGCCGATCCGGTAGGTGCCGGCAGCGACCCGGCTCGGTACCGAGACTGTCGCAACGGAGGTTCGTCCCTCTCCAGCAGCGAGGGAGGCGAAGTTTAGGACTCCCAGGGAGACGGCGGAGGCGAGGATCGTGGCGCTCGTGGAGAGGAAGAACTCGCTCTGGAACGTCCCCGATGCTCCATTGCCCTGGTTGGCGAATCGAGGTTGAATCTCGAGTCTGCCACCCACGAATCCTCCGGCCGGCACGCCGATGCTCACACCCGACAGGTCGGGACGGATCGGCACCGACACCTGAACGGAGGTGGCTGGCACCACCGTGTTGTTGTCCTCCCGAGCCTCCGTGACCACTCCCGTGGCGTCCGCCACGGCAGCCACGAAGTAACCTCCCGCCGGCAGGGTGGTGGGCAGCGACAGGCCCCCGGAGATGAGACGGCTCGACGTGGCCGGCAGGCCGTTGACCACCACATCCAAAGCCGGTCCCGCGGGAACCAGGGGTGTCCGGGTCCGGCTGACGAAGAAGCGAACCACGAAGGTCGAGGTGATGCTCGTCCCTCCGCTGTTGTCGATCTGGGCCGTCACGGGCAGGGTGTCGCCGATGCTGGCAGCCGAGGGCGACACGACGGAGATGGCCACCAGGTCCTCCTGCTGCGGCGGCGGGGAAAGCAGGACGCCGCCCGTATCGACGGCGGCGTTGTTGTTCTCGTTGGACTCCGCCACCACATCGTCCACGTCGAGCAGCACTCCCAGGAACGCGGTTCCCACCGTGGCATCCGCCGGCAGACCGACGGTCAAATTCCGGACGACCTGCTCGCCTGCCCCGATTCCGTTCGTGGCGAAGGTTCCGAGCTGACGATCTCCGGCGGTGATCACCGTGTCGCTGGAGAGGAAGACCGCTCCCGAGAAGATCTGGCCGATCCCGGTTCCGCCGTTGTTCCGGAAGGTGACACTCACGATAATGCTCGAGCCGAGACTGGCGCTCCGAGGACCGATGACCTGGATCGCCGCCAGGTCAGGCGGACTGGGCGGAGCGGCCAGGGCAGTCAATGAAGGGGCTGCCAGAGCGTTGTTGGCCTCGCTGGACTCCGTCACCGCCCCACCCGCATCGGCGATCAGGCCCAGGAAGTAACTCCCGGGGAGGACCGCCGCGGGAATCGTGACGGTCCGGCTGTCATCGAACCCGCCCCCGACTCCCAGGGAGTTGATCGTGAAGCTCCCCAGGTCCGTATCCGCCTCGGAGATCGAGCTGTCCACAGACAGGACATACCGGTTGGCGAAGGAGACCGACACACCCGTATCGCCTCGATTCTCCACCCGGGAAGTGACGGCCAGAGAGCCTCCCACGTTGCCCGTCGCCGGGGCCGTCAGGCTGGCCACCACCAAATCCGGGGGAGAGTTGGCCGCCACGATGGCGATCGGCGTCGGAGAGGCTGCGGCGTTGTTGTTCTCGTTGGCTTCCCCCACGGCGGCGGTGGTGTCCACGATCAGGCCCAGAAACCGGCTTCCCAGGGGAGTGTTGGCGGGGATCACCACCGTCCGGGCATCATCGATGCCATCCCCTGCCCCCAGACCGTTGACGGAGAAGGAGAGGAGAGGCGTGTCGGCAGAGGTGATCGTGGCATTCTCGGAGAGGAAATAGGTGCAGGTAAACGTCGTCGACGTGTCCGCCGGTCCCCTGTTCTCGATACGGGACTGAACACCGATGACCGCCCCTGGCGTGGCCGACGCCGGACCGGTGACGCCCGCCACGGTCAGATCCGCCGAGTTGACGCCACCCAGCAGGGACAGCCGCCAGCGACGCAGGGTGCCGACGGTGCCAGTCACCTGGTCCTGCAAGCGCAGTCTCCAGGTGCCGCTGCCGTTCTTCCCGTTGAAGCTGTTCAGGTTCTGGCCCGGAGGCAGGGGGGCGTCGAATGGTTCGTACCAGCTGAAGATGTCCCGTCCAGGCTGTGTATCCGTCCGGCTGTGGAGGGTCACCACCGTGCCGTCAGGATGTACAACCTGAACCACCAGCTGCTCCGGCGCCGTGTGGGCCACATCGGTGAACACCCGGACTCCCGTCAGATTGATCGACTGGGCGACCGAGATGGTGCTCTCCACTGTGGCCCCACTGTCCGGAATGGTGAGGTCCGAGCCGTTTTCGAACAGGCTCTGGCGGTTGAAGTTGATCTGCCGGCCCGCCAGGATTTCGTCCAGTTCGGTCTTCCTGAACGAGACGCCGTTCTGGGTGAACCAGCCGGTGTAGAAGGTCTCCAGAGTAGTGTCCCTGCCTGTGGAGAACTCCCGGTTGAGCACGTTGAAGATCCGCTGCGCCGCATCGTTCAACTGGATGCCGTCGTCATCGAACCCGGGCGAGCTATCCGGGGTGGACGCCAGGTCCTGGATGTCCCAGAGCACGGCCTCCACCGCCGTCTCCGTGTCGGCCCCGGTGCCCGTGGTGCTGTTCGACGGGGTCTCCATCTCGAACCGGCTCACGCCGCCGGCAGTGAAGTCCCGCTGGGTCGCGTTGTTCGAGACCGTTCCGGACCACCAGTAGGCCGAGCCCTCGGACCAGGCCAGCCGCAGATCCTGGTGGGAGTCGGACTGAGCATGCGGCCCCGCCGGAGTGTCGTCACGGCTGAAGTTGGCCTGCAGGTAGTGACCCGTCTCGTGGAGGATCACGTCGTCATCGAACTCATCGGGATCCGACGACTGCCCCAGAAGGTGAATGGCATTCTCACTGGGGGAGAAGAATGTCCCGTCCGTGCTGCCTGTCTGCCAGTAGAAGGTAAGACGCGGCGGAGTCGACCCCGAGAGGGTCCGGAGCAGGTCCTGTGCCCGGATGCCCTGGTCGTAGATATTGAAAGCCCCGGCGGCGGTGGAGGAGACCGTCACATCGATGTCGATGGTGATGGCCAGATTGGTGTTCACCGTCTGGTCCCCCGTCCTGGCAGTCTGGTTCAGCTGCTGCAAGGTGTTGTTCAGCACCAGGAGGTTGAAGTTCCCCGTCAGACGCCGGGCATAGACCCTGAGGAACAGCGACTGGGACCCCTGATCGGGGATCGTGACGGTGTAATTGCCGTTGACGTCACAGGTCCCAGTTCCGAGGGATGTGCCGGCGGCAAGGACGATCTCCACCTCGTTGAAGCGGCAGGGCAGGAACGTGGAGGTCCCGAACCCCGTATCCGTCACAGGCCTGTCCTCGTATCGAGCTCGCCCCGAGACCGTACCCGCCAGGGATGACCCGGCCAGCACCGAAGACAGAAGCACCGCTGCGATCCAGCCCGAGACCAGCTGGCGGCGGCGAGAGAGGAATTGAGGGAGCATGTGGAGATTCAATTTAGCAAAGAACCGGCCAGCACGGGGATCCGGAGGTGATTGCGGGGTGCATGTCACCCAGGGGGTCCCCTCCTCCGTTCGC
>JAJFLN010000780.1 GCA_021772705.1 Candidatus Cloacimonadota bacterium
CTCGACAGGAACCTTGGATCCGTGAATCCGGAAGATGGCTTCCCGTCCACGAATATCGGGCAGGTCGACGACGATCTGGCGATCAAATCGACCGGGCCTGAGGAGAGCAGGATCGAGCACATCGGGACGGTTGGTGGCGGCGATCATGATGACCCCGTCGTTGGTGTCGAATCCGTCCATCTCGACGAGAAGCTGATTCAGGGTCTGCTCCCGCTCGTCGTGGCCGCCACCCAGGCCGGCGCCGCGCTGCCGGCCCACGGCGTCGATCTCATCGATGAAGATGAGACAGGGCGCATGCTTCTTGCCCTGCTCGAAGAGGTCCCTGACCCGGGAAGCGCCGACTCCGACGAACATCTCAACGAAGTCGGAGCCCGAGATGTGCAGGAACGGCACGTTGGCCTCACCAGCCACGGCACGGGCCAGCAACGTCTTGCCCGTACCCGGAGGTCCCATCAACAGAACGCCTCGAGGCAGCCGGGCCCCGATGTCCTTGAACTTCTTCGGGTGCTTCAAGAACTCAATGACCTCTTCCAGGTCCGCCTTCGCCTCGTCGCAGCCTGCCACGTCGTTGAAGGTGTTCTTCACCCGGTTGCTGTCCATGAAGCGGGCCCGGCTCTTGCCAAAGGACAGAGCCTTGGCGCCGCCACCCTGCATCTTCTGCAGGAAGTAGAACCAGATCAGGATCAGGACGACGAAGGGGAACCAGCTGCCCAGCATCGACAGCCACCAAGGGATCTCCGTCGGGGGTTCGAACTTCAAGCGGATCCGGTCCAGGCTCTTGGCCGTGTTCTTCGGATCCACGCCGGCGATGGGCACTTCCCGAAGCGCCTTCAGGTCACCCTCGTCAAGAGACAGATAGGCCCGGAAGACGCGCTTGCCCTCGTCCTCGAAGGTCTTGTAGCGCACTGACTTGCCGTCGAAGACGACCTCGTAGACCTGACCTTCGGCAATCCGCTTCCAGAACTGGGAGTAGTCGACCACCACCTCCGGCTGCTTGTCGATCGTGTTCGCGAAGATCGCGAAGATGATGACCAGGATCAGGAAGTAAAGCGTGTAGTTCTTGAATCGATTGCCCAAGGTGAATCCTTTCCGTGCCAGCCACAGCAGCTGCCCCCTAACAATCATACGGCAACCGCCCTGGTTTGGCGAAATCGAGTGAGCAACGATGCTACCACAAGCACACCTTCGGTTCAACTCCGAGAATGCCCGTGGGGACTGGACGCCGAGGCTCGTACCGAGGCCTCCCCGGGCAGCACGCACTCCTCCCGTCGAGCTGCCGTCTCAGTGGATCAGAAGGCACGTCAGGAAGTAGGATGTCCCCTTCCACAGCAACCTGAACCCTCATCGCAGGGGGGATCCTCATGATCGAATTGCCAGCACCCATCGACGCACCCACATCATCGGCCCTGGAAGAGTCCTCAATCCGGGAGATGCTCGACGAGCGAATCCTCGTTCTCGACGGGGGGATGGGAACGGCGCTTCACCCCCTTTCACTGACCGCCGCCGACTTCGGGGGCCCCGACTTCGAGGGGTGCAATGAGGCCCTCAACCTTACCCGGCCCGATGTGATCACGAAGATCCACCAGGACTACCTGGAGGCCGGAGCCGACATCGTCGAGACCAACAGCTTCGGCGGAACACCCCTGGTCCTGGATGAGTTCGCCCTCGGCGCTCGCACCTACGACATCAACCTCGCCGCTGCCCGCCTTGCCCGCAAGGCCGCCGAGGAGGTCTCCACCCCCGATCGCCCCCGGCTCGTGGCCGGCGCCTTCGGTCCCACCACCAAGACCATCGCCGTCACGGGCGGCATCACTCTCGATGAGATGACCGAGCAGTACTACGAACAGGCCCGGGGCCTCATCGACGGAGAGGTGGACCTGATCCTCATCGAGACCTGCCTCGACACCTTGAACGCCAAGGCCGCGGCCAGAGGGGTGGAGCGCTACTTCCGCCAGATCGGCCGCCGGCTGCCAGTCATGCTCTCCTGCACCATCGAGCTGATGGGAACCATGCTCGCCGGCCAGACCGTCGAGGCCTACTACACCTCCATGGAGCACACCTCTCCCCTCTCGGTGGGAATGAACTGTTCCACGGGGCCCGAGTTCATGACCGAGCATCTCAGGGCCCTCTCCGACATGGCCTGGACCTACGTCACCTGCTATCCCAACGCCGGGCTGCCCGACGAGGACGGCAACTTCTCCGAAACCCCCGATCTGTTTGCCTCCCGCATCGAGCGCTTCGTCGAGAACGGATGGCTCAACGTCGTCGGCGGCTGCTGCGGCACTCACAAGGGACACATCGCCGCCGTGGCCGACCTGGTCCGGGACCGGGCTCCCAGACGGCCGCGCTCCGGCAGACGGCTGTCGGTCAGCGGCATCGAATTCTTCCAGCCCGACGCCGACAACCGGCCCATCATCGTCGGCGAACGGACCAATTCCCTTGGTAGCCGGAAGTTCAAGCAGCTCATCGCCAAAGAGAAGTACGAGGAGGCCAGCGAGATCGGCCGCAAGCAGGTTCGGGGAGGCGCCCAGGTCCTGGACATCTGTCTCCAGAACCCGGACCGCAATGAGCTGGAGGACATGGAACGTTTCCTCCGCTACACGGTCCGGAAGGTCAAGATCCCCCTGATGATCGACAGCACCGACGCCGCCGTGGTCGAGCTGTTCCTGAAGCGGTGCCAGGGCAAGGCCATCGTCAACTCCATCAACCTCGAGGATGGAGAGGAGCGGTTCAAGACCATCTGCCCTCTCCTGGCAGAGTACGGCGCTGCCGTCGTGGTCGGCTGCATCGACGAGGACCCGGATCAGGGCATGGCCGTCACACCGGAACGTAAGCTCGAGGTGGCCCGCCGCTCCTACGATCTCCTGACCGGCAGCTACGGCATCGAACCGCGGAACATCATCTTCGACCCCCTCGTGTTCCCTGCCGGAACGGGAGACGAGAATTACGTCGGCTCCGCCATCCACACCATCGAGGGTGTCCGGCGAATCAAGGAAGCCTTGCCCGACACCCATACCATCCTGGGCATCTCCAACGTCAGCTTCGGCCTACCCGCTGGCGGCCGGGAGGTCCTCAACTCGGTTTTCCTCTACCACTGCACCAAGGCGGGTCTCGACTTCGCCATCGTCAACTCCGAGAAGCTCGAACGATACGCCTCGATTCCGCAGGAGGAGAAGAAGGCCGCCGAGGACCTGCTCTTCGCCCGCACCGACGATGCCATCTCCGCCTTCGCCGCTCTCTTCCGGGACCGGAAGGTGAAGACCGGGGCTGACGAATTCGCCGGCCTCTCCCTGGATGAGCGCATCTCGAAGCGAATCATCGAAGGGACCCGGGAAGGAATGATCCAGGACCTGGACGAGGCCCTGAAGACCCGAAGGCCTCTGAAGATCATCAACGGTCCCCTGATGGCAGGAATGGACGAGGTGGGCCGCCTCTTCGGCAACAACGAGCTCATCGTCAGCGAGGTGCTCCAGAGCGCCGAGGCCATGAAGGCCAGCGTCACCCATCTGGAACAGTTCATGGTGAAGGAGGACGTCCCCTCCAAGGGCAGACTGCTGCTGGCCACGGTCAAGGGCGATGTCCACGACATCGGGAAGAACCTGGTGGAGATCATCCTCTCCAACAACGGCTTCGACATCGTGAACCTGGGCATCAAGATCCCCAGCGATGTCATCGTCAAAGCCTACAGGGAGCATCAGCCCGATGCCATCGGTCTCAGCGGTCTGCTCGTCAAGAGCGCCCAGCAGATGGTGTCCACAGCGTCGGACCTGAGAGCTGAAGGCATCGATTGCCCCATCCTTGTCGGCGGCGCCGCCCTGACCCGGAAGTTCACCCACATCCGCATCGCCCCCGAGTACGGCGGAGCTCCAGTCATCTACGCCAAGGACGCCATGGACGGCCTGGCCATCATGAATCAGCTCGCCGATGAACAGGAACGGCTCGATCTGCTGGCGAAGGTCGATCACGACCAGCAGGAGATGATAGCAGCCGCCGGCTCCAGAGCACCCCGGCCCGAGGTGGGGCCCGTCTCCACCGAGCGATCCGCCTCCGTCCCGGAGCCAGAAGAGCTGCCCCCGCCGCCGGATCTGCTGCGCCACGTGAACCGGGACCTGAAGCTGTCAGACCTCCTCGGTTTCGTCAACCCTCAGATGCTCTACGCCAAGCACCTGGGGCTGAAGGGCCGCTTCGCCCAGCTGTTGGAGCAGCAGCACTCCAAGGCCCTGGAGCTGAAGGGCATCGTCGACGACCTGGCGGCCCAGGCCGAGAGACACGGCTGGATTCAACCTGCCGCAGTCTGGAAGTTCTTCCCGGCCCGGTCCGACGGCAACGATCTGATCCTCTATGAAGATTCGGGCAAGACCGAGATCCAGCGGTTCCAGTTTCTCCGTCAGTCCGGAGCCGAGAGACTCTGCCTGGCCGACTACACCGCCTCGGTTCGCTCCGAACGGCTCGACCACATCGCCATGTTTGTCACCACCGCCGGAGGAGCCGTTCGACAGGTGGCGGACCGCCTCAAGGCAGAGGGCGAGTACCTGGCCTGCCACGCTCTCCAGGCCCTGGCCATCGAAACCGCCGAGGCCTACGCCGAAGCGCTGCATCAGCAACTGCGACTCCTCTGGGGATTCCCGGACCCCGACGCCATGTCGATGATCGAACGATTCCAGTGCAAGTACCGGGGAATCCGGGTCAGCTTCGGCTACCCCGCCTGTCCCAACCTGGAAGATCAGGAGAAGCTCTTCAGTCTCTTGCAGCCCCAGGAGATCGGCGTCACCCTCACCGACGGCCACATGATGGAACCGGAAGCCAGCGTCAGCGCGCTTGCATTTCACCATCGGCGAGCGCGGTACTTCAACGCTGGGGCGTGAGGAACCTCTCAAACCACTCCAGCACGTTGCTCCAGAGGCGGTTCCAGTCGGCCTCGGGCATGAAGTGGCCGGAATCGGGAAACTCGATGTGCATCAACCGATCGGGAGTGGCTGCGTAGTGCTCCTGGAGCACTCGATGCAGGTCCCTGGCAGGTCCGGGCGGCACCGATTCGTCCTTGCCGGCGTTCTGGGAGAGGAGCGCCGTGGGATGGAACCGATCTGCCTGCAGGTGCGGGCTGTCATCGCCAGCGGTCTTCCATCGCGGTGAGCCAAGAATCGGCGCTGCAGCGCGGATCCGACGGTCTTGGAGCAGGGCGCCGTAGGTCACGAAGCCTCCCATGGAGATCCCCGTGATTCCGAGCCGCTCCTTCGATGCCAGACCCTGATCGATCAGGCTGTCGAGCAGACTGGGGACCTCCTGGATGGTCAACCGGACCATGGCCATGAAGGCCGCCTCCACGTCCGCTGGCGGCCCCGAGAGGCGGTCCTTCAGATCAGGGTACTCTCGCTCGCCATGACCGACGGCGTCGACCCCGACTGCGAGGAAGCCACGTCCAGCAAGGGTGTCCAGTTCCTTCTGGTTCCCCTCCTTGAAGGCCGTCAACCCGTGATAGAGCAATACGGTGCCACGACGCCCGGCCTGACCCGGATCACCCAGGCTGGTCAACAAGACGGGAGCCTCCCCAAGCTTGGTGGTCTGTCTCTGCAACTCTTCCGGCTCCTCTCCCCCCGGTTGTGTTTTCAGTGCCCCGAACTTGGCCTCCCGGGAGGCCATCAACGGAACCTCGCGGGTACTTGATAGCAGCTGGTCGACGGTCCGGTGAGCCGGAAGTCCGCATCGTCACAGGGATACATGACCAGGCAACTCACCTTCTTCCGAGGTAACCGAAGAGCCATCCGACTCCCGATAGTGGCATTCCCCTGGGTTTGCTGAAATGATGGACTGAAAGATTGGACGAGAGTCTCTCTCAATGCAAGAGGGAACGGTCGGGATCAGGGAGCCAGCTAACCAGAAAGGGGTGTGGGCATGTGTGACATGGCCAGGCAGGGAGATGCTACCGAACGGCTGTCCATTCTGCTGATCGAGGACAATGGCCAGGACTCGGCCCGGTTCAAGGAGTGGCTCGAGGAGGAGTGTGGAGTCTGGCCAGGCGCCGACGTCACCTGCTTTTTCAATCTACGGGACGCCCTCAGCCATCTGTCCGGATCTGGCCATGACCTGATCCTGACGGACCTCATGCTGCCCGACTCGATCGGTCTGTCCACCATCGGCGCTCTGTCCCAGGCAGTCCCGACGGTGCCGATCGT
>JAJFLN010000079.1 GCA_021772705.1 Candidatus Cloacimonadota bacterium
CGGCCATTCAGTCGTCCTGGATGCGGGCATCCATAGTAGGACGAACGGATCGGGAAAACTCGGCCATTCAGTCGTCTTGGATGCGGGCATCCATAGTAGGGCGAAGGGTGTGAGAAATGAACCGTTCAGAACACCGCACTAGCCGAGCAACGCAGCGCAGGCCTCGTCGACCTGCTGGCGATGGGAGTCATCGCAGTAGGCGGCGAAGATAGTGTGGGTCGATTCCTTCTGGGCCAGGGCCCGGGCGAGGGCCGAGATATCCAGGAGGGGGATCACCTCGCCGGACTTTCTTCGGACCCGCTGATTGAACTTCTTGAGTCGGGGCTCGGAGAGCTTGAAGACGTTGACCGGCAGGTCAATGATGACGCTGCCCTTGCTCAGGCTGGTCTTCTCTTCAATCTCCTGCTCCAGATCCTCCGCCGAATGGTCTTCCAGAAGCTTGATGACCTTGGCGGCCGTCTCGTCCCGGCCCTTGGAGGCCACCCGGAATCCGGTCTTGTAAAGATCCCGATAGATGACCCGACGAGCCAGGGTTCGTGAAAGCTCGCCGGCCTGAACCAGACCGGCGATCAGCTCGTGGTCCGTCATCTCCTGGAATCCCTCCACGGGCCGCTCGGCGAACTGCATCGCCCGCAGGAGCATCATCTCACCGATCCGGCCGGTCTTGTGACCGTATACGGCGGAGTACATGTGATCCCTGGCGACCAGCATCTCCTCGATGGCATCGACACCCTTCTCCTCGACCACAATCTCGTTCCGCCCCTCGCCGAGACTCAGGGTGTAGAGAATCCTGTAAAGGTCGATCTGGCCGTGGCTGATGCCGCAGAAGTAGCTGTCCCGGAGCAGGTAATCCAGCTGATCGCAGTCCATGTCCCCGAAGATGATGCTCTGCAGGACGCGATCCTTGGACTTGCCCTCGATCAGGGCGCCCACGTCCTGGGGATCGATGCGGTGATAGGCGAGGACCTCGGGGATCCTCCCGGCCCCGGGAAGATTCATCTTCACCGTGCCATTCACCAGATCCCGGGTGTAGTGCATGTGGTCGCCCGGCAGCAGACTCTCGAGGGCATGGGAGAAGGGAGTGTGACCCACGTCGTGAAGCAGCCCGGCCACCTGCACCAGCAGGGTCTCCTGATCGGACAGGGACAGGGCCTTCGCCATCTCCCCGGCGACGTGGCTGGCACCGATGACGTGGCAGAGCCGGGTGTGAGTGCCACCGGGGAATGACTGGAAGGACAGACCGAGTTGCTTGATCCAGGAAAGCCTGGCAAGCTCGGGAAGGGCGATGAGATCGGCCTGAGCGTCGTTGAGACGGATCAGGCCATGGATCGGATCATTGAGCAGCACTGAAGGTCCTCCCTGGTCCTACTCCAGGAGCCCGGCCAGAATACCGCGCTCCGTAAGCTCCTGCCGGCTGACGCCGGTGGCCTGGCGCGCCGTCTCGACCCTGGCTGCGACGATCTGAGGGATCTTCAGGACCTTCTTCTCCCGTTTCATCTCCCGATAGTCGACGGGGAATCGGAGGAACGGGTCCTTGAGCTTCGCGTTGTTCACCAGCGCCACGGCCTGGCTGACCCGGGTGGTCAGGATCTGATTCTCGCTGTGATCGGAGTGCTTCGCCACCACGGCCCGCCAGATTCGGGCGTCGATCATGAAGTCCCAGATGGCCGGCACCATCCGGTGCTCCTCGACGTAGCTCTTGATCTCCTTTGGATACCGCTGAAACACGCCTCCCTGGATGATCTCGATCTTCCCCTCCAGGAAGAAGCCCGGACAGTCGTCGGCCTTCAGCTCCAGGGTGGCTCCGGGGTAGCTTCGGGTCAACTCGAGCAGACAGAGCAACAGCTGGGCCAGGTCCGTGGGGTGATCTTGAATCGTCACAGATCCCCAGGCATCAATCCCGTCCCCGATGTCGGCGAGCTCGATCTTCGGCACCTCTTCGGCGAAGAGCCCCTTGTCGGTCTGGCTCTTGAAGGCATCGGCGAGCTGGCTGAAAACGAGCACACGGTTCGAGTGCTCATCCATCAGTCCTGCTATCTGGTAGAAGATCTCCATCAGAGAATGGGCCGGAAAAGAGTGCCTGCAACGGCACTGGGACCCTTTCCCTTGTTACTGCGGCAGGATCAGCCACGTCAACCGGGGGGGCGTGGCTAGGGGCGGCAGCCGAGTGTTCTCGCCTGGACGTCCAGATCCCCACCAGGGCTGAAGACTCCCCATCTAGACAGACACATCTTCCCCTCGGAGCGGTTGATATGTTCGATCCCAGGTGCTAAACTCCCAGGATTCATTGCGGCTTCGAAACTGCGCCGCATTCCGCTCCAGGAGGACATTCGACGTGGAAGAGACAATGCTCGGTGGGGAGCAGACCAAGGTCAATTCGGACTTCTACAAGAAGCTGCAGCAGCAGATCGTCCAGAAAGAGAACATCATTCAGCTCTTGAAGCTGAAGGTGAAGAACCTGGAGGAGGAAGTGGAGCATCCTCAGGGCAACGGCAGCGGCCAGCGCCTCGACGACAGCGAGCTGGCCAAGCGGGTTCAGGGTCTGGAGCGGACCATCAATTCCCTCCAGGAAGAGAACGACACCCTCGCTCGCCGGGCGTCGAAGGACGAGTCGGCCATCGAGGATCTGGAAGCCCGTCTAACCCTGGCCTCCGACGAGATCTCCACCCGGGACTCCGAGCTTCATCGCCTGAGCAGTCAACAGGGGGGCCCGGAAGATAGAAAGTACGACAAGCTCTGGTCCCAGATCCGGGACCTGGAAGCCAAGGTCTCCACCAAGGACGAGGAGATCTCCCGTCTGCGCCGGGAGTTGTCCGACGCCAGCCCCCCCGGCGAGACGAGCCGAGAACTGTCGGATCTCAGACGTGAGGCAACCCAGCTCAGGGAAGAGAAGACCGGCCTTGAAGAGACCATCGGCCGCCTGAAGGAGACTGGTCCCCGGGACGAACTCCTGGAGGAAGAGCTTCAGGTCCGAGACGAGAAGATCCGGGCAGCCGAGCTGGAGGCAAGCCATCTGAAGGAAGAGGTCGATCGCCTCCAGGGCCGCCTCGCCGATGCCCGTGCCGCCGCCGAGAACTCGGCTCCCGCAGGCTCCTTCCAGCTCGTCAGTTCCATCATCACCCTGTTCCAGCGACTCCAGGAACTTCGAGATGGAGTCGGTCCCCGGCGCGAGTTCCTGGCCGTCGAGACCAGCCTCTCGGAGGTTTCGGAGCAGATTGGACTCGAGAAGGTGAAGAGTGTCGGTCGAAAGGCGGACCCGGAGCTCCATCAGGTCACGGAGGTGGTCTATTCCACCACCCACCCCCACGACACGATCATCCGGGAGATCAGTCAGGGCTACACAGCCCGAAGCTCGGTGGTGAAGCTCGCAGAGGTCGTGGTGAGCCGAAATCCTTTCTGGTGCCCCAAGTGCGAGAAGGTCGCCGCCGAGGGAAGCCGCTACTGCAACATCTGCGGCGAGAAGGTCGCCGGCCGGGAGAGCCCGGATATCATGGTCATGGACCCGACCTTGACGACCCGCAGTTTCCTCGATCTGGCGGCGGCGAAGGAAGAATCGGGCGATCACGAGGGTGCGGAGAAGACCTACCTCCACGTGCTAGAGATGGAACCCGGTAACGCCCCGGCTCTCTGGGGGCTGGTCACGGTGCGGGAGTCTCAGGGCCGATATCGCGATGCACTGACGGGACTGGAGCAACTCAAGGGACACCCGGTCACCCCAGGCGACCTGACTCGGACGCGGCACCGGATCAGCACCAAGATGGAGATCGTCGAACGTTTGCAGGCCCTTGTATAGGGGTGCATGTCCCGTAGGGGGCAGCCAACATTGGGGATCACAGGGATCTCAGAGAGCACAGAGCTTTTCGTGTGGAGTGGAGAGGTGAGATGCTGAGGAGATCAGGGGACACACGACTGGACCCGAACCCCGAGAGGTCACCCGAACCAGCTGGTTCGCCTGGAGAGTTCGGGTCCAGTCGTGTGTCCCCTGATCTCCGGTTTGCCTGGGGCCGACTCTCAGCCAGCTACTCGACGCATCAAGTACGATTTCTCCCAAAAGGATCTCCGCGAACTCTGCGAACTCTGGGGGCTCGGTGTAACCAGCCCGTTCATCGCAGCAGAAGCCGCTCCCTGGGTGACCTGCACCCCCCGTTCTTTCCCGAGGCCCAGAGCGTCCCCTACCCCAGCAGCGTCTCAATGATCACCCGGACACCTCCGAAATCAGTGGCCTCGAAATCGGCCATGGGTCCTGGAAGTCCCCGATCACCTTCACCCTTGAACAGGAGCGTCTTCATTCCCGCCGCCTTCGCGCCGGCCACGTCGCAGTCGGTCCGATCGCCGACGTGGATGGCCTCGGAGGGCTCGACAGACATCCGGCGGCACGCCATCAGAAACGGGGCCGGGTGGGGCTTCAGGGCGTTGGCGTCCTCGGAGGACATGAGCAGATCCCACTGGATCTTCTCCAGACCCAGAGATCGGATCTTGGTCTCCACGGGATAGTCTGACAGGACACCCAGCTTCAGCCCCCGGCCCTTGAGGGCGAGGAGGGCGACCTCGACGCCGGGAAACAGATAGGGCACCATGTCCTCGAAGGGGTTGTCGTAGATCAGCTCGTAGAGGACCTGCCGGACGAAGGAGACGTCGTACCCGCAGCTCTCGGCGGCCAGCTCGAACTGCTCCCGGTGCAGGTCTTCTCTGGGGCCTTCCTTGCGGATCCGGGAGCGGGCCTTCAGGAAGGCCCTGGCAGCCCGGACTCCCCGGAAGGTCCTGCACGGCGTCCTGATGCCCTTCAACAGCCACTGCCGGACCAGACGGCCGTTGTAGATGCCGTTGCGATACAGGGTCCCGTCCAGATCGAATGTGACCAGTTTGAGCTTCAAAAGTCTGTCCGCCGCTCCACAGCCCGTGCGCTGCCTGGCACCCAAGAGCAAGGGCGTGAAGGAGAGATGGGGAGGAGTTCGAGAGGCGAGAGGTCGTGGAGGGAGGATACCGCGGGTGGGATCTTCAGCGAGAAATTCGCGCAGGATTTGAAGAAACTCGTCCGTAGTGCTACAGAAGCGTTCGAGGCTCAGTGACGGTCGTCAGTTCCGGGCGCCTCGCAGCCCCTCCGAGAGCACGGCCAGACCTTCCTCGAGCTGCTCGTCGGTGATGATCAGTGGCATGAGGAGACGCAGGACGTTGGCGCCGTTACCGGCGACAAGAGTCAGCAGGCCCTGCTCGAGACAGTGCTTCCTGACGGCCGCCGTGGCTTCCCGAGCCGGTTCGCGAGTTTCGCGGTCCGTGACGAGCTCGATGCCGATCATGGCTCCGGCGTTGCGAACGTCTCCGATGAGAGCAACGGATTGGGACAGCTCCTTCGCCCATGAAGAAACGCGGCTGCCGATCTTCTCCGCCCGGGCACAGAGACCTTCCCGCTCCACCAGGTCCAGGACGGCGATGGCGGCGGCACAGGCCACGGGATTGCCTCCGTAGGAGCTGCCGAGCCCGCCCTTGGGTGCGGCCTCCATGATCGCCGCCCGGCCCGTCACGGCCGCCAGCGGCAGCCCTCCGGCAAGGGACTTGGCCGACACCAGGATGTCGGGCTCGACCCCGAAGGTCTCGCAGGCGAACATCCGCCCCGTCCGGCCGATTCCGGCCTGTACCTCATCGGCGACCATCACGATGCCGTAGCGATCGCAGACCTCCCGTAGGGCCCGCAGGAACTCGGGAGGAGGAACGACGAAGCCGCCCTCGCCCTGCACCGGTTCCACCACCAGGGCAGCGATGGTCATCGGATCGACGTGACGCTTGAAGAAGCTCTCGAACACGTCGCCGCACTCGATCTGACAACTCTCCCGCTGCTTCCCGTAGGGGCATCGATAGCAGTATCCATAAGGCACACGATGGACCTCCGCCATGAATGGTCCGAACCCCTTCTTGAAGGGTTCCACCTTGCTGGTCATGCTCAGGGTCAGGAGGGTCCTGCCATGAAACCCGTCCTCGAAAACCAGTATCCCGGTCCGGCCCGTGTAGGCCCGAGCGCACTTCACGGCATTCTCGATCCCCTCGGCTCCGGAGTTGACCAGAAGGGTCTTCTTCTCCCCCGAGATGGGCACCAGGCCGTTGAGTCGCTCCGCCAGAGCGATGTAGGGCTCGTAAGGAAGGACATGGAAGCAGCTATGAAGGAACTGCCCGGACTGCCGCTCGACGGCCTCCAGGACGGTAGCCGGCGTGCTACCCACGTTGAGACAGCCCAGGCCGCCAGCGAAGTCGATGTACTGGTTGCCGTCCACGTCGGTGATCAGAGCCCCGTGACCGGACTTCATGAACACCGGCAAGCCCTGGTAAGGGCCACGAGGAACGGCGGCAGCTCGTCTCTCCATCAAGGCCAGAGAACGGGGACCGGGGATTTCGGTTTCAATGCGAATTTGAGGCTGAGGCATGGTAGGGCAATTGTACCAGCGCGGATGGAGGAGTTACACGATGCCGTGAGCCTGGGGTGCAGCCGTTGTCCGTTCATGGTTCGCTGGAGTC
>JAJFLN010000781.1 GCA_021772705.1 Candidatus Cloacimonadota bacterium
GAACGATAACAGATGCATGCACCAGACGATCTCATCTGTCACGCCGACTGCTGTCGCAGCCGACGCGCCAGACCGGTGCGACACCTCCGCTCCGCTCCGGCATCACCCCTTGACCTCGCAGGTGATGCAGACGTTATCGACCTTGCTTACGGGGTTCCGTCTCAACACATTCATTCGCCCTCAAAGCCTACCTGGCTCCGGACTACTTCGTGGCCGTACCCAGGCCATTACCGCCTGAGCAGCGTGAACCACTAACTATCCCAGAAGTCCTGGACGCCGTCCGCGCCGTATGTCACACAATATGTCGACGGCTTGTTCCTGCGACTCCCCGAGCCTCTGCAGCTCCGCCGCCACCCCGGCTCCCATTTTCTTCGATTCGAAACTGATATCACCCAACTTCGCCTGCACTCCATAGGACATCTGAGAGACTTCACATCCAAACTCATTCACGGATGCCGACATAGAGTTTACCTCAACTGCCAGGTCCGATATCGAATTCGTGATTCTGTCGCCGATGGTGCTCATTGCTTCGGACACAGTTCTAAAGCCTGATACCAGTGCTTTGGAGGTTCTACGTTGTTCGAAAATGGAGGAGAATTCAAAGTCCCGTTGTGCCTTCCCAGCAATCTCTCGCAAATCTCCAGCAATCCTTTGCGAGACCTGCAATCCTTCGACAAGCTCGCTTCGAATTGGTACAGTTCTCGTGACGTCGCCCTGACGCGCCACTTGGACAAACTCTCGCTGTCTCGCATTGATGCGACTCACGGCGCCCTCAAACTCCACGAGAGTTGCTGCCACGCTTTCCACTGCGTCCCAAAACGGTGAGAAAGCACGTTCTCCAAGGTACTGTGTCGCTTCAGTAACTCCTTCGTCTGCTGACACGAGCAACCGAGGCAACGAGCGGATCTCTTCCGCACACTCTCGAGCGAGTTGCTCTAACCGCCTGCGACGCGTCTCAGCAGCCTCCCGCACACCACACAAGCGCCGCTCCTCCTCCCGTAGCAGCTGTTCACGTCTTTCCGCCTCGAGTCGACGCCGGTCCGCTTCGTGCAAGTCTTCAGCCACCCGCAACTGGTGAACCTTGTAGGCAATGAGCAGTAATAGCACTAATGGCACGCATAGGATCATCACGTTGTAGAACTTCTCGCGATCCGCTTCCGCATCGCGAGCCCTCTTTGCCTGTAGTGCCTGGCTAACGGCCGCGCTCACGGATGCAAACGCTCGTTCCTGCACGAAATTCCGACAGTCCCGCCAATCCGCCAACTTTGTGGTGCGACTGCTATCCATGTCGGATATGACCGCTGTCACCGCCGTCGCCCCATCTTGGACCATCTTCACAACTAGCTGGATAGGTTGTGTACGGGAACGCTTCTTGAGCGTGTGATAGGTGGACGCAAACTCCTTAGACGCCGCCAAGGCCGCTTCTACGACCACATCCAATCGCAAGTCTACAAACGCAGGAACTTCTGCCGTCACAGCCACCGCGGCTGGCTTGAAGAAGTGACGCTGCTCGGACTTGGTGATGGCGACGCCTAGTAGTACTGGATCTAATACAGCCTTGTCGACTCCCTGTTGAAGTACAGCTCCCGAGTCGTTGTTATAGTTCACACTCCAAATGAGTTGCCCATACAGCGAGATCTCTAGAGAACCACGCCCGTCAGCCTTCCCGTCGTCGCAGGTTCCTGTCCACGAAGCCAATGCGTGCTCGACTCGAAACGGTATCTGGACCACACAATGCCGCCCGTTTGTCGGCACCCATGCTGAACCCCTGCCTCGAGCTGTCGTGGCCTGCGAGAGAGTCAAGACAACAAGCAGTGCCGCGATAGTGTTGTGGAGGGTTCGACGTTGTAGACGCATTACGAGTAGAACAACCGCGAACAGCCGTTTCTCGTCCGATGGGTTCACAGTCTGAAGTCTAGCATACTCGCCTGGACGGATCACTTGAGCCGCAGGTGCCTTGGTCTTGATGGCCTATAGTGAATGCTACGGAGGAAGTTGACGAACGGTTCTCCTATTTCCATTTGCAGCCCAAGGTTCTTGCGATCCCTTCTAACCGTGTTACGAAGGCTAACTGGACGCACCTCTTCCCAGGGACCGTGGGACCCGTAATTGCACCTCATCGCAGGACGTGAGGCTGGTGCGCTGACCACAAGAGGGTGCGGTAGACATGCCGCGCGGCGCCACAACGGGAAGTTCGCAGGTGAACCCGACTGTCCCCATCGGAAATTGGCGTGCTCGGACACTTGGCCCTTGTCAGGTGCTTGATCACCCAGACCGGTGCGCCCTTCGGCCACCTACAGCAGCCGTACAAGGCACCCGAGCACCTCACTCGCTCCCAGGCATACGACGAGACACCTAGCTCACCTGACCAACACGGCCCACCTTGACTGCGACCATTGCGGCCGGCGCAAGTCGATAACAGAAGAATGCAGCAGACGATCTCATCTGTCACGCCGGCTGCTGTCGCAGCCGACGCGCCAGACCGGTGCGACACCTCCGCTCCGCTCCGGCATCACCCCTTGACCTCGCAGCTGATTCTAGACGTTATCAACCTTGCTTTCGCCGTTGCGTCTCAAGTTGTCGCCGACCGAAAGGCCCTTGTGCGACCGGCCTACTTTGTGGCCGGCCTCACGACAGCAACTGCTGCATGACCAACCTGATGCCCTATATCGGCAGCGTTAACCTGCGAGGCATCAGTCGCAGCCCATGATCACCGCATTCCTCACGACTCACAGTCGAACCCGGACTAGTTCGCACCGCGCCAGCGGGACAGGTTGAACGCGCGGTCATGCATCGCATGGCCAACATTATGGCTCGGTTGAGTGGTATCTACGACAAAGGCGGGAGGCAATACCGCGGCTCTTCGAGTTAACTGGACAGAGCCGGGAACTGTGTCCGCACCAATGATGCTGAGTCTCCGCGATATAGTGCGAAGAGCACACACTCTTTGTCGTGTCAAGACGCTCAATGTGATCAAAAACTACGAATGAAGCGAACCGCGTTGGTCGTCGGCGATCTATTGGCGCTTGACCACCCGTATCCCATGCAAGAAGCTAGTCCTCGATATCTGGCGGTCTGGCTCTCTCTTAGCGGTTCTAATCAAGAACCGGCCATCTGGACCGTCGAAGTGTTCAGAGAATGACCAGTCACCACCACGGAATACTCTGCTAATGCCGAAGCCAGGACCTCCAGTGTAGTTCTCTGGATCTTGGCTCCAGCGCTCGGCGTTTTGCTGCAGATAGAAGTTCGGATCGTAAACGTCACGAGTCCATTCAGATACATTTCCTGCCATGTTAAAGCCGCCGAACACAGATGCCCCATTGGGGTACATTGTAACTTGCTGTGTAAATCCGATAGTTCGCCCGAAGTTAGCTCGGCCCGTTGGCAAACTCTCTCCCCAAGGATAACTCCTTCGATCAGTTGCACGAGCAGCCAATTCCCATTGAGCCTCGGTTGGAAGGTCAAGGCCAGCCCATTTAGTATATGCATAGGCGTCTTCCCAACTAATGAAGACCACAGGCGTGTCCGCGAGGGAACTGACTGTTGCGTAGCCTGGGGCCTCCCAGCCGTTCTGCCTTCCGGTGTCCCAACTATGGCCGGTATTGAATCCAGGAACGTGTGCCGACTCTGTGATTTCCCCCGGGTAATGGTCACTGTGCTGCACCGGTCCCCGAGGATCACCTACGTCGTTCAGAAACTGGGCGTACTGTTGATTGGTGACTTCGTACTTGCCAATGAAGAAACGCGAAAGAGGAACGGTGTGGGCCGGGTCCTCATCGTTGAATATGTTGCTCTCCGAGGCTTGGGCATCCAAAGTTACAATCTCCCCATCAGTCGACCCCATTCTAAACTTAGCCTCAGGTATCTCAATTAGGATAGAGTTGTCCTTCAAGTTGACATACTCTTTGAACTGCCTGGAATTCGTGCCTAAGAAGGACAATCCGGCGGGAGTTGCGCTGGGGGCAGCCACTTCATGCGGTTTCCCTACAACATTGAAGCCGATGCGGGCTCCTAGAAGGCTGAACTTTGAGGTTAGACCACTGCCCGAAGCCACATATGTGTCTTCGACAATACCGATACCTTCACGAAGTATGAGGGTTTCTGTCCCCGGTTCCGGGTCAGTACCTGTAAGAACAAGATCAAGCTGCAAACAGTCAGTGAAGGTACCGGCCGGAGTCACCACGCTCACCTTCTG
>JAJFLN010000782.1 GCA_021772705.1 Candidatus Cloacimonadota bacterium
CGTCTGAGCCTGTCGAAGCATGTCCTGAGCTACGCCGAAGGGGATGAATGGAGCGGGCGGCCATATCGTCTGAGCCTGTCGAAGCATGTCCTGAGCTACGCCGAAGGGGATGAATGGAGCGGGCGGCCATATCGTCTGAGCGCGTCGCGGGGCCGCCCCCTTCGCCAAGCCCCGACCAATGGCTCCCAAATCTGGGCGCGACTTCTGCGCATTTATTGCTGCGCGGCCCCTAACGTGCTGGGCGGACCTCTAGAAGCAATACCCATGAATTAGTGGGATGAACAGGTCAGGCTTTCGTGTGTTATTCAAGTGTTCGTCAGCACTCTCAGTCCCACCAGTCCCATTGGGGGTTTGGGGGAACTGGCTCCCCCAACAGGGTGTGGGGCAGAGCCCCACTACAACAAAATCCGTCTTATCTCAGGGGTATTGCCTCTAGAAGTTGATGAAGGTTCCGAAGGTGACCCGGTCAAACCGGTAGCCTCCGGATTCAGAGGACCGATCGACGAACTCGCCTCCCAGCTTCATACCCACGTGGGGACGAGGCAAGTAATTCAGGGTGGGTGCCCAGCGCCGGAAGTCACGACTGGCTGTGTCACCGGCCCGCTCCTGGTGGTCATGCTGCTCGTGCCGCAAGGAGCCGATGAGCCAGGGGAACCAGGCGTAGTCCGTCTGGACCGCCCAGGTGTCGGCGGTGCGGCCGAAGGCCATGCCCAGGTCGGGCTGGTCGTCCTCGCGGTGGACATAGGCGCCGTGGATGCTCAGGTTGTCCCGATAGACCCGGACGTCTCCTCCCAGGATGCGGAAGTTGTCCATCTGCCTGGAGGCGGCGTCCAGGGTGGTGGCTCCGTTGTAATAGAAGCCTTTCACTTCCGTGGAAGCCGCGTCTCCGAACAGGTTGTGTCCGGGAGTCATGCTGGCGGCCTGGGTGGTGGCGGGAGTCCCGTCCATGTGGTAGCCCAGCTCGCCCTCACCGATGAACTTGTGGGAGAGAGCCAAATAGACGTCCTTCCGGTTGTTCGCCACATTGGCTCCGTTGGCCTGGCCATCGACGACTCCGAAGGCATACCCCGTGTCCTGCCCCATCAGGCCCTGGAACTCGACTCCCTTCTGACCTGTGAAGGTTTCGAGACGGAATTCGTTGTCGCCGACTACCTTCCCGCCGTCGATGGCGGGGTCGAGCACGGCGTGGCGGGCGTCGGACATCTTTCGGAAGTTGGTCACTTGCAGAAGTTCCGGCTCGAAGCGGCCGAACCGGAGGTTCAATCCCAGGTCCTTGCCGAACACGTCCTGGATGGCAATCCACGATCGGGGCACTGAAGTTGCTCCGAAGGCAAACTCGAAGTTGCCAAAGTACCCGTAACTCTCGTCGAAAGTACCTGCTGCCAGGAGACCGGCGATCTCACCGAAGGCATCGAAGTTGTAGTTGTTCCCCCGTGTCCGGCCGGTCCGATTCCGATTGTAGCTCGTGATCTGACCGATGTAGGGCGAGATGGGAAAGGCCCCGGGCAGGGTACTGGGCCAGATGGCATTGGGGTAGACCCGCTTCAAACCGTCAGTTCCCAGAGGGACCGGATCGTCCTTGACCATGCTATCTTCCTGATCACCTGGAAACCGATAGCCCAGCTTCCGGAAGGACTCTCCGAAGGCCGTCAATCTCGGAGGGGCGATGTGACAGGTGCTGCAGCTGACCTGGTACTTCCTGACGAAGTAGGGAATTGCCCAGCTGCTCTCTGCGGCGCAGGCAAACAGCGCCACCAGTACCATCAGCCGAAGCAAAGTGCGTCGCGGAGACAGAGCCCGGACCCGAGTGCGGTCCATCAGCCTCGGGTAGCCCATCGCGATCTCGCCATGTGAAGACACAGGGTTCCTCCTCTTCCTTCCCTCGACCCTGTTACCGCCACAAGCATGTCGCGGTTCGCGATCGATGAGACTTCGACCATGAATTGTGTGCCAGGTTGCCAGACGCAGCACACGTGTCATGAATGCGAATCGGCCATGACGCCCCAGAACTTGATCATGACTCTCCCCACCCCTCCCACGGCCGCCAACGCCCCCCAAGAGTCGACAGCCGACAGCCACCCGTGAGCCCGAAGCCCGAGGCCCAGCGCCTACAGCGTCAAGTTAACCTTCGCCGTCTTCCCCGCCTCGACATCAATCTTGACGCCCTTCTTCTTGAACTTCTTGTGCCAGGCTCGAATCTCGTAGCTGCCGGGAGGGATGTTCGAGATCCGGTAGCGGCCGGAATCCATGCACTTCGTGAAGAAGGGGTGATCGAACACCAGGACCCAGGCTTCCATGCCGGGATGTATGTTGCAGAGCAGGACCGAGCGGCAGTTCCTGTTGTTGAACCGGAAGGACCGGATGATGTCCTTGGGCCACGTTCCCAAGTTGAGCCTCTCCGCGCAGGCGTCGGGGGAGAAGACGTCATGGAGGATCGGGTCCAGGTTCAAGAAATTGACCGTCGTCCCCACCATGATGGGAAGAACCTTGGGAATGAACTGCAGGCCTCGCTGGCTCATCTCGCTCGGCAGGTCCGGAGGCTTGAAGTCTCCCTTCACGCCCTTGAGGTAGACCACCACGTTGGGCAACTCCTTGGTCTTGGTCATGTCGACCATGCCCTCGATGTTGCCGGTCTCTTCGGCAAGAAGCGGTGACAGAAGAAGGAAAGAGGCGAGTGCGAGACTGCCGCTCAGGCGGAAGAAACTTGGGAGCACTCTCTTGCTGGCGATGCCGATCATGGTTTCGATCCCTTTCTCCGTGTCCGTTGTCTCTCTCACAGTGGTGAAACGGTCGCCGAATCCGGGACCTTCTCGGCCCTTACCTTAACATCGGATTGGGAACTGACGCCCGACGCCGCGGCCTCTCGGCGACTGGAACGAACGCGCTGCAGCAGACTCTCGAAGGTCGAGGTCGAACTCGATCCGTCGCCGTCGGACTGGTTGGAGGGGCTCTTCCGCCTGTTCTTCAGCTCCCTGAAGAGCCGGGCGACTCGCTGCTCCCGGGACAGCTTCTCTTTCCCGGGAGTCTTGGCTTTCGGCCGCCTCTCCGGTGCCGTGACTTCTGGAGGACTCGACCGATCTTCGTCAGCGTGGCGGCCCGCAGGCTGTTGGTCCTCCTGAGGCGGCA
>JAJFLN010000783.1 GCA_021772705.1 Candidatus Cloacimonadota bacterium
ATTCTCAACAACCCAGGCTACAATCATCTCTCGCTTCACAGGCACCTCCTGGCCGCTTGAACACGACCAGCTTGCAGGTGCCTGTTCCTTTATTCAAGGCTCTTCTCAACGATGCATGGATGCCTCAGGGCTGAGCCCCACGACAACAAAATCCGTCTTGTTTCACCGGCATTGGGGTTAATCGCCGTGGGGAATCGCAGGAGCCTGGGAGACCGAGGCGAAAGGGCAGCCATCGGGATTCTCGAAAGGGAGGGCTATCGGGTTCTGGAGACTAACTATTCCAGCCGGTACGGCGAGATCGATATTGTCGCCGACGAAGGCGGCTGGATCTGCTTCGTCGAAGTTCGCCTCCGGAGCAGCGATCGGTTCGGCAGCGCCCTCGAGAGCCTGACCCGCCGGAAGCGGGACCATCTCCGGAAGACCGCCCAGATCTTCCTCGCCAGGAGAGGCCAGCTGGAACGGGACCACCGATTCGATTTCCTCGCCCTGGACTGGGATCGTCAATCTCAAACACCCAGGAGTCATGTACTCTTGAAGTATGCATTCGGGGCCGATGACTGACATCGACCCAGGCCAGAGCTATCCAGCAGCCTCCCACATCTTCAATCCCATGTCAGAGAGCCCCACTCAACGGTCCGAGAAGGTTCTGGTCGTCGACGACGACAGACTCGCCCTCGAGTTTCTGAAAGACGCCCTCCACGAGGCCGGCTTCAAGCTCGCTGCTTACAACCGGCCCCAGGAAGCCCTGGACCGGCTGGACCGGGAGACCTTCGATCTGGTGGTCAGCGATATCAACATGCCAGGCATGAACGGCATCGCCTTCCTGGAGGCGGTCCGCGGCAAGGGTCTCGATGTCCCTCTCATCTTCCTCACCGGCAATGACCAGATCGATACGGCCATCCAGGCCATCCGCCTCGGCGCCTCCGACTACATCCAGAAGAGCAAGGAGGTGGGCGAGAGCCTGCTCCTGGCAGTGGAAAGAGTCCTGGACAAGCAGCGGCTGGAGCGAGAGAACCAGGAACTCCTGGGCCAGCTGCAGCGGCAAAACGAAGAGCTCGAAAACCGGAACCGGGAAAAGGAAGAGCTGGTGGAGCAGCTGGGCCGGTTCAACGACGAGCTGGAGGTCCGGGTCAAGCAGGCGACCCTGGAACTGCAGACCGCAAACGCCCTGCTCCAGAAGGGAATGCAGGAGCTGGGCATTCTCTACGAAATGAGCCAGGCCATCAGCAGCACCTTCGACTTCCAGGGCCTCCTGGAGTTGCTGATGAACAACACCAAGGAAGTCCTGCAAGCTGAGGCTTCCTCCCTGATGCTGATGTCCGAAGACCGGACCGAACTGGAGTTCGTTGTCGCCCAAGGCGCGCAGGGGGCAAAGGTGAAGAAGTTCACCGTCAAGGTGGGACAGGGCATCGCCGGCTGGGTCGCCGAGAAAGGGGAGTCCCTGCTCATCCCCGACGCCTACGCCGACGATCGCTTCAACCCTGCCTACGATAAGAAGACAGGCTTCAAGACCCGATCGATCATGTGCGTCCCTCTGAAGAGCAAGGACGAGGTCACCGGTGTGGTGCAGCTCATCAATCCCAAGGGCTCCGACTCCTTCACCCAGGATAACCTGGAGATGTTCAAGGCCATCGCCAATCAGGCCGCCGTCGCCATCGAGAACACCCGGCTCTACTCCAGGACCCGGGAGATGGCCGACGACCTGCGGGAGGCTCTGGAGCGCGAACGATGGGTCTCCATCGAGAAGGAGAAGATGGGCCGCTACATCCCCAAGGACCTGGTCGAAGAGATCGCCAGAAACCGGGAAGCGACCCTCGCCCTGGGAGGCCAGAGCATCGAGGCTTCCATCCTGTTCAGCGACATCGTGGCCTTCACCACCATGTCCGAGAAGACGACCCCCGCCGTGATCCTGTCCCATCTCAATGCCTACATGACCGCCATGGTCGCCATCCTTGAAGAACACGGAGGCATCCTGGACAAGTTCATGGGCGACGGCATCATGGCCGTCTTCAAGGCCGAGGAAGACCGGGATAACCACGCCCTGGCAGCCGTCCAGGCCGCCATCAAGATGCAGGAGAAGGTCCAGGAGCTGACCAGCGACTGGGAAGCTGCCGAGCTCGGCCCTCTGCGAATCCGGGTCGGTATCAACAGCGGCAACGTGGTCTCGGGCAACGTGGGCGCCGAGACCCGAATGGACTACACCGTCATCGGCGACAACGTGAACCTGGCCTCCCGGATGGAGAGCCACGGCAAGGCAGGCCAGATCATGATGCATGAGTCGACCTTCGAGAAGATCCAGGGACTCCTCAGCCCGGACCCACAGAAGATCGACCCCATTCAGGTCAAGGGCAAGATCCAGCCCGTCCAGACCTACATCATCGCCGCCAACGGGTCGAAGTGACAGCCCGGGGACGGGCCGGATTCTCCATCATCGAGGTGGTGATCTCCCTGGTCATCATCCTGCTGTTGATCACCGTCACGATCTCCTGGTTCCGGCAGCCTGCGGCAGATGCCGCCATCGCTCTGACCCGAGTAGAGCTGGAGAAGATCGCCACCATGATCGAGACGGTCCAGCTCGAACGACGGGCCGCCTACCGGTCAGCGTCCCTGCCGCCGAACTATCGAGGCTCGGGGGAAGACTCTTGGAACATGGCCTTCCAGATCGACCCCGAGACCCGGTCCGTCCGGTCCGCCGGGCCGGATCGGCACCTCGACCTCTCGGGACACTCCGACGACATCTCGGTCCAGTGGGAGGAGTGGAAGGAGACCTTCCGCCCCGTCCAGCTACCGCCGCCACGACCGGAGCTCTCAGGGAGCGGAACGGTCTTGATCCGATGGGACCCAGTGGAGGACATGAAGAACCTGGAGCTGCACATCGCCTCCGAGGGGAGCAGCCGTTCCCTGTCACTGCCGCCGGATCAAACCAGCTGGGAGCTCGCCCTGCCCCCTCGGCTGACCCACACGTTCCGCCTCGAGACCATCGACGGCCAGGGCCTCCGCCGGTCCTCCTCCGGGGTCCCCTTCTTCCTGCCCGCGGCCTCCCCCCCCACGCTCTCCGTCGCTATCGATCGCCCCCGAGCGCCCCTCGGCAGCCGGGTCCGCATCTCGATCCGGGCCCTCTCCCATGGCTCCGAGCTTGCCCAATTGACCGTGGGAGAGAAGCAATTCGCCCTGAAGGGGGCCTCCCGCACCATCGCCGTCGAAGAGGTCCTTCAGACCCGAGGCACCCGGACCATCCCGATCACTCTCACCGATGTCTCGGGGCAGGTGGTCACACGGGACGTGACGGTGGTGGTGGAGTGAGGGGCTGAACCGGATGGCCTGATTTCAAGGAATGCAGGGCCAGCGCCGGGACCCGGAACAGACTGGCCGGATCGCTGCGGTACAGCTTTGGCCTGGCCGCTACCGCCGCTGGAACCGGGCTCGATGGCCTTGCCAGATGTCTGTCTGTGACCGCCTCCCTCGCCGAACCGTCTCTTTCGACGGAGGTTGGCCATTCTCCATGTGGAGCCAGGTGACTCCTGCAGCGAAGCCCGTCAGCAGTCCTGCCGTGAATATCAGGGTGGTCTTCAACATGGGTCAGTCTCCTTTCTGGTGGCCGGGTCTCGGGTCAGGGTCGCCATCTTCCAGCCGCACACCTGTACCTGATCAGTCATCGCCGAGCAGGTGCGAAATGGCCCATCCAGCCGCCAGCCCGGCCAGCAACCCTGCCGGGCCTCCCAGGCCTGCGGCGACCACGGCACGGGTCGCCGCTCCGGCGCCGGCGCCGCGAATCGTGCCTCGAACACCCGCCCGGGCTGCAACCACAGGTGCCGTGAGCCGCCCAACGAAGTACACGAAGGCACCCAGAACGCCCA
>JAJFLN010000784.1 GCA_021772705.1 Candidatus Cloacimonadota bacterium
CCGGGGCCGTGACCACTGCCACTGCCACGACGGCAGCGAGCTTGGGCACGAAGGTCAAGGTCTGGTCGTTCACGGAGCTGGCTGTCTGAGCCATTGCGCTGATCAGGCCAGCCACCATCGCCGCCACCGCCAGCGGCGCCGCCAGCCTCAGACTCAAGTCCAGGCTGGTCTTGAGCAGCTCGAAGAGGGCGGACTCACTCATGGCCGGGCCCTGACAATTCAGCGAGCAAGCCGGTGTCGTCGACTGATGGGAATTCAATTCGGATCATGAGAAGGAGTGGACCAGGGACTCGATCACCAATCTCCATCCATCCACCAGCACGATGAGGAGGAGCTTGAAGGGAATGGCGAGGGTGGCCGGATTGACGCCGCTGATGCCGACGGAGGTGACGGTGATGGCCACGATCAGATCGATGACCAGGAAGGGCAGGAGGATGACCACTCCGATCTGGAAGGCTGTCTTCAGCTCCGACACCACGAAGGCCGGCACCAGGGTGGTGAACCCCAGCTCGTCGGACGACTGGGGACGGACGTCCCGCCCCAGAGACGAGAAGAAGACCAGGTCGTCGGTGCGGGTGTGACGTACCAGGAACCGCCGCAGGGGCTCCCCTGCCCTGACCACCGCCGACAGGACGTCGATCTTCCCGCTCATATAAGGCTGAACCGCCTCCCGGTTCATCTCGGAGGTCACGGGAGACATCGTGTAGAGGGTGAGGAAGAAAGCCAGGGCCGTCAGTATCCGGTCCGGTGGAAGAGGCCCTATCCCCAGAGCCTGCCTCAGGAATGTCAGGACCAACAGGATTCGCGTGAATGACGTTGCCAATGCCAGCACAGCCGGCAAGGCCGAGAAGAGAAGACTGGCGACAGCGATGTACATCCACATCTGCTGGCCGTCGGCGTTGCGGAAAAGCTCCAGGAGCTTGCCGGCCGCCGCCAGCGTCTGTCCCGCCGCGGCCGTGTCGGGAATGGCCGGAGCAGATCCCACCTGAATGGCCCCCAGACTGCCCACCATGGACGAGGCCGCCGCCAGGGAGGGAGGAATCATGCAGCCTCCTCCCCTGCCCCGTTCAGATCCCGGATCGGGGCCGCATCTGTGCCGATGCCGAAAAAGGACAGAGCTGCGCTCCCGGAAGCCGGTTCTGACGGCTCAGGGATTGACTTGCCTCCACGCTCCATCGGGCCGTCCCGCTCTCCATCTCTGCTGTCCAGGACTTCCACGCCCTGGGCAGATCGGCAGAGGAGATAACGCCGGCCGTCGGCCTCCACTGTCAGCAGCGCCATCCCCTGGCCCAGATCGAGTTGCCCCAGCAGCCGAGGAGCGTCACTCCCCGTGGCGGCTGCCGGCTGCTTGCGCTTCAGGAGGAACGCGACCAGGGGGATGAGAGCACCCACCAGGGCCAGAGCCCAGGCGACGCGGCCAAGCAGAGCCATCTCCCTTTCGAATCCCATCATGACCTCCGGAGGAGACTCAGCCGAGATCCGGCCGGTCCGGCGCGGGGTCACGATCCAGTTCAGCCGGGCCGTCCCCGGCTGAGACAGCCACTATCTTGAGGGCCAGGTATCCGTCACAAACAACCACTTCCCCGGAGGCGAACTGACGACCCGAGGCGGCGAGTACAGCCAGGTCTCCAGCCCGCCGATCGAGGCGGACTACCTGGCCTGCCGCCAGTGACGAGAACTCCGTCTCTGTCATCTCCAAATTGCCTATCTCCGCGGAGAACCGAAGCGGTCCATCAGGGGACCGAACCGGCGCCGACAGGGCTGGCTCCGCAAGATCCGGATCTTGACGGATCTGGGTCTCCTCGTGAGTCGCCACAGGCCGTTCCATGGCAGCCAGATCCTTGATGAAAACCGAGTCTCCATAGATCTCGAGGGAGGCCTTCTCGCCAGCCTGAATCTCCATCTCGAAGATCAGGGCCGCTGGTGGGCTGCCGTTGGACAGGGAGAATGGCAGCTCGGCATCCTGGACCTCGAAGGGCTCCACCGTGATGGCAACGGCACGGCCATACTCACGGCGGAAGGCCACCTCGGCGTCCCGGGCCAGGGCCTGAAGCAGCACGGAGATGGTCTCGGAGGAGGTCTCGCCGATCTTTGGAGAACTTCCAGTGATCGTGAACAGGGCCGTGGCCCGAAACTGACCGGTGAACTGCAGCACCGACGACCAGTTCGAATTGGCTCCAGCCGCTGTAATCGCCATTTCCCGGGTCGTCATCCGGATCTCCGGAGGCAGCGGCGCCGTCTCGGCTCCTAGACGGGTCGAGACGTCGGCGATCGCCTTGCCGAACAGGCGATGCCCGGCCCGGGAGCTGTCGGCGAAATCGGCCGGCTCGAAGAGGGCCATGTGAGGAATCGGTTCGTCACCGTCCTCGGAGAGGCCCCTCATCTCCTCTTCCGAGATTGTTACTTGACTCATCCGGACACCTCGCTACTGGCAACTCGCTACTCGATGGTTTCCGTTTCCACGCTGTGCTGGAGTGGGTTTTCGCGGTTTTCCACAATCCAACCGCTCCTGCATGGTGACGGCACCCTATCACGCAGCCTTCTGGATGGCAACAAGAATCGCCGAAAACAGGAAGTTTTTGTCGTACCGCCAGCGGGAATGTGGATAACCTCGATATAGCTTATGGGTAGAGGATAACTGCCGTTTCCATGTCTCGATGCCACCCGCGAACTGCCCTTCACTGGGTGGGAGGTCCACCGCGCCATGGTATTCCGCAGGCTCCCCCGCGAAACGGATGCGTCCAACACGGTCTTCACCGCGTCGGGTCGACTCTGCACTGCTCGCCAATCTGCCTCGCGCCGCGGGGAAGACCGCTATTCGTTACACAGAGATCTCCGAGCACACGGAGATCAGGTCGGTTCTCTTCCACTCCAGGACCTCTGTGCGCTCCGTGACCTCCGTGGCCTCGGTGTTCCAAACTGGGACCCGACCATCCCGCGATCTGGCGGGTCAGGGCTCTCGATGTGACCAATACGATCGGGGAAGGACCTGCGAGTTCGTCACCCAGACGGCTAGTTGGCCTTGATGGGCGCCGAGCCCCCCAGACCCTCCAGGAGGGACTTCACGGTCTTGCGGGTAGCCGAGTCGGGCTTCAGGGTGAGGGCCGTCTGAAGCTGCTGCCGGGCCTCGTTCTTGGCCACCGGGTTTCCTGCAATGGCCTGATCGATCTTCACCTGAGCATAGGCCAGCCGGATCTTCGGGTTCTTGCCGTCCACCACCAGGGCGCCCTCGAAGTGTGCCAGGGTCTCTTCTAGTGCTTCTTCGGATTTGTCCTTGCGCCACCTGGAGAAGGCTTGCTCGCCCCGAGCCAGGTAGTCCTCCGGCTTGAGACCCTTGGCGCGTCCGCTGGCGATCATCTCCAGTTCCTTCTCCCGGGCAGCCTTGCGGGCGGCCTCTTCCTTGTCGGACTGCACCTTGGCGATCTGGTCGAGCAGAGCCTGGATCTGCTCCACCTTCAGGAGGGCGAAGCTGTGGAGGCTGTCGTCGGGCCGGGTGGACCGAACGACCTGTCTGTAGGCGTTCAACGCCACATCGTTCCTGGAATCGAGTTCGGCAAACCAGCCGACCATGAACTGAATCCGCGGATTGCCCGGGTTCTGTTCGGCCCTACTCTCGTAGTAGGACTGACTGATGCCCCGGAGACCGAAGTCATCCCTGGCGAGCAAGGAAGTGTTCTGCTGAAGTGCCGAGACGTAGAGGGGAATTGCGTTCTCGAAGTCCTTTTTCCTGGCCATCTCCACGGAGGCATCAAACTTCTCTTCTGGAGACATGTTTACCGGGTCCAGCCGGAGAGGTTCCTTCGGCAGCCCCCTGTTATCTGCTGCTTCAGCAGATCCTGCCGTCAACTCTGCCGGGGGAGCCTCCCTGGCGGGAGGCTTCGAGAGTGGCGAGTCGCCGCTCTCGGACAGCAGGGGCCCATCGGAGACGCCTCGTCTCTCCAGACCAGCCACTTCGACGGGGCCGGTCTGCCTCGTGTCCGGAGAATCATCCTCCAGGCTGTCCTCGAGACTCGAGCCATCCAGCTCAACCAGCTCATCGTCCAGACTGTCCTCCAGAAAGCTCAGGTCTTCATCAAGCCCGACGCCGAGCACGTCATCGGGGGGAGGGACGGCCCTGGCGACCTGACGGGAGCCCCCGAGATCAGCCGCCGGTGGCCGGGCTGGCGGAGGGGAAGTCATGGAACCGGGTGAAGACTGCCAACCGGCGCCAGCACTGACACCACCGGCAGTGGCCCCCGATGCGAT
>JAJFLN010000785.1 GCA_021772705.1 Candidatus Cloacimonadota bacterium
ACGACGGGCGACAGCCTGGCCCATTCCTGACAGGAGGTCATCGCCATGGGATTTCCAGCAACAATGAGCGCCGAGCTGATTTCACAGCGGGCCGAGTTCATCAAGAAGGTCTACAGTTTCTTCCTCGCCTCACTGATGGTGGCGGGCCTCGGAGTCTCCCTAGGCCCCCAGGTGCCCGCAGGGATGACCCTGTTTATCTGGCTGGCGTCGCTCGCCATGCTCGTCTTCTGCTATGTCGTCCGGCGGAGTGAGCCGATCAACATCGTGGCCCTCTTCGGGTTCACCTTTCTGAGCGGTCTGAGTATCGGCCCCCTGATCCACTCTCTCGATATGGCGGGCCTGATGCCCGTGGTCTACCAGGCCCTGGGGATCACGATCGGTGTGTTCGTGGGCCTGACCCTCTATGTTTTCATTGCCAAGGAGGACTTCAGCTGGCTCGGGGCCTTTCTGTTTCCTGCCCTGATCGGCCTCCTGCTGGTCAGCGTGATGAGCTGGTTCTGGCCTCTTTCTTCGGGGGCGTACAAGATTTACCTGGGATTCGGGACGTTGCTGTTCGTGGCTTACATCCTCTACGACACCTCGATGATCGTGACCCGCTATCCCGACGACGAGTATGTGACCGGTGCGATTGAACTCTATCTCGACTTCATCAACCTGTTTCTCTTCATCCTCAGGCTGCTGCTTCTCAACGACGACGACTGACCGCCCCTATTCGTGATACAATCGTCGACGGGAGAGCAGGCCCTCTGATCGGGGCAGGCGAAGTGTTGTACCGGGGGAGCGACGCTCTGTAGTTTCATCCCCATCGAGACCCTCCCGGAACGGTTCCTATTGTGAGAATACTCTTCATTCGGGAGAATCAGTCAGCCTGCGAGCCCCTCATCGCCTGCCTGGAGCAGAACGGTCTCGAGTGTGCGGTCGCCGCCAGCGCCGAGGAGGCCCTGGACGCGCTTCGTGGAAAGCCCTTTGACCTGGTCGTCTCGGAGCTGCACATCCGCGACATGGACGGGGGCCGCCTGGCACGTATTATCCGGACTGGTGTCTACGAGACCCGGGCCGATGTGCCGATCATGGTGGTCTCGACGGCCCTCAGCGCCGCCCTGTCGCGGCAGCTCCTGGACGAGGGGCAGGTGGACGAGTTCATTGGTCTTCCTTGCGAAGCGGAGTCCTTCCTCGAGCGAGTCCAGCGTCACGGAGCCGGGGAAGCGGAGGGCGGATCCGAACCCCCGGAGGCCCGGTCAATCCTGCTCGTCGATGACGAACCGGAGTTCCTCGACATGCTCTCCGCCTCCCTGAGCGGTCTTGGCTATCGACTGCTGACGGCCCTTAATGGGGACGAGGCAATCAGGTTGGTCAAGTCCGAACGGCCCAGCCTGGTCCTTCTCGACTACCTGATTGCCGAGACCAACGGCATCGTCCTTCTCAAGGAGATCCGGCAGTTGCAGCCCGACACATTGGTGGTGATGCTGACGGGCCATGGCTCCTCGGAGGTGGCCGTCGAGGCCCTCTGGGCCGGTGCTGCGGACTATCTGGAGAAGCCCGTGCAGCACAAGGTGCTTCAGAAGGCGCTCGTCGACGTACTCCGGCGAGGCCAGACGCATCGGATGGCCGGTTATCTGCACGGCCAGATCCGGCAGATGCGAGACCAGGGACGCCGCATCGAGCGATTGAAGCGCATGAACGATGCTATCGTCGGCAGTTTGCCGGATCCCCTCTGTGTGGTCGATGGGAGCGGCGGCATCGTGACGGCCAACGCCAGCTTCTGGAAGAACATGGGCGGCGAGCCCACGATCGAAGGCCAGCCATTGAGCAGCGTCGTCAGCAGCGACGCGTTCAATGACAGGATCGAGCAGGCCATGCGATCGGGCCGGCCCGAGTCAGGAGTCGAGTTCGAGCACGCTGCCTCGGAAGGGCGGAATCGGTACTACAGGGCGAGAATATTGCCCCTCGGCACGGGATCGGGAGGGCTGGAAGGTCTGGAGGATGGCGCCGTGATGGCCCTCCTTCAGGACGTGACGGAGCAGCATCGGGCCACGGAGATGGAGGAGGCGCTCCGGGCAGAGCGGGAGCAGACGAAGCTCACCTCGACCTTTGTCCAGATGCTGAGCGGAGCCGCCCACGAACTCAACAATCCGCTGGCCGTCATCATGGGGCTGTCCGATCTGGGTCGAACTCCGGACCCCTCCAGCTCGGCAGAACAGACCGCCGAGATGTTCGCCCGCATCCTCGAGCAGAGCCGCCGATGCCAGAAGATAGTCAAGGATCTGACGGCCTTTCTGGCGGCCGACCGGGCGGACATGAAACCTGGCAGCATCTACGATGTCCTCGAGGTGGCCCTGGACAGCAAGAAGAGGATGATCGAGGAATCGAAGATTACCCTCGATCTGTTGCCGAGGAAGTCTCTGCCCACAGCGGAGCTCAACGCCGAGCGTCTGGCTCAGGTCTTTGCCAACCTCATCGACAACGCTTGCCGTGCTGTCCGGGAGCGTGAGGAACCAGGCACGGGGGAGATTCGCATCCGAATGGGGATCGAGCCGGGCAGGCCGACTCCTATGTTCCGGGTCGAGATAGCCAACAACG
>JAJFLN010000786.1 GCA_021772705.1 Candidatus Cloacimonadota bacterium
CCAGGCCCGTTCGGGGTCCCCGGGCCCATTCCCGCACCGGTCCCCCCCCCTTGGGTGGGGGCCACCATTCGGGGGGCCAACGGAGGAGGGGACCCTCTACGGGACATGCACCCTGTGAGTGGGGCCAGCCGGGACGTCTGCTGGGTCTCGGTGGTATACTGATTCGTGTGGAGCTTACGGTTGAATTCGACCGAGAAACTGACGGCCGCTGGATAGCGGAGGTTCTGGAACTGCCCGGAGTTCTCTGTTATGGGCAGACTCAGGAGCAGGCCATGGTCGCCGCCAAGGCGCTGGCGTTGCGAGTCATCGCAGATCGCCTCGAACATGGAGAGGCAGCTCCCGATCTACCCTCCTTGTTCTTCAAACCCGTGGCATGAGCGAGTGGCCCAGCACCAAAGCTCGACTCGTTCTTTCAGCGCTGCTTCGCTTGGGCTGGCAGGTGAAGAGGCAACGTGGATCTCACAAGATTCTTTCCCGATCCGGGTGGCCGGACTTTCCGTGGGCCTTTCACGAGGGGGCGGAGATCGGCCCGCGGATGCTGGCCCGGATTGGAAAACATACAGGGTTGACGCCTGACCATCTAAAGCGCAAGCTTCGAGCCGTTCGATGAAGCAGCGGGCAGAATCGATGCTGGGGGCGGTCGGAGAGGACAACCGGTGCGACGTCTGCAACCAGGGGACGATGCAGCCGGTCGTGGCGACCTTGCCCGTGAGCCTGCCCGAGATCCAGGTGCTTGTGCCGGGGGTGCTTGCATACCGGTGCGACCACTGCAGCGAACTGGAGTGGGACGGCCCCGAGGCAGACCGCGCTCGAAAGGTCGCCCGGTTACTTCTGGACAGGAAGGTCGCCTGAGCCGGTCGGCCAAGCGGCGGGGCGGCACGTCGGTGCTGACCGCGATCGGGTGAGAATTGGGGGTGGGGCCTGGAACACCGAGGGCCTGTGGGGCGAAGCGCTGGGAGCGTCGGGCGAAGTAGCGAGAACGCCTCAATTGCTTTCTGGGAAAGGAAATCGGAGACAATCGGCAGGTGGGGTGCGGGGCGGGAACGATCGGGCCGCTACTCGATCAGATAGCGTCAGAATATTGACTTCATGCCCGCCGCTTGCTACCCTCAAATCCCCCAGCCGAAGTGGTGGAATTGGTAGACGCGCTGGTTTCAGGGACCAGTGGGAGTAATCCCGTGGGGGTTCGAGTCCCCCCTTCGGCACTCCGGGGCACCGGACGGCCTCCAATCAAACGGAGGCCGTTTTGTCATTCCCGTCCAGCCAGCGTGCCCGGGTGCCGCTGGCGACGCCCGTTTTGGCCGGGGCACTGGCTGGGACCGTGATAACATGAGGAGGTAGTGCCAGCCCTGATTCCAGACGGAAGTGGGCCTGAAACGGGAGTGACCCGATGACCGAATTTGGCCCTGCCATCACTGTTTCCGAGTTACAGGCGTACCCCATCTTTCAGGACCTGTCGGAGACCGAGATTCGCAGTTTCCTGGAGGCCGCCCGGGTCCGCACCTTCAACGCCCTCGCTCCGGTGGTCTTCCGACAGGGAGACGAAGGGGATGGCCTCTACGTCATCGTCTCCGGAGAGGTGGATATCTACGCCTCCGATACGGCAATGAGGAAGCACCTCCTGGGCACCCTTCGAGACGGCGACTTCTTCGGAGAGATGTCCCTGGTGGAGAGCAAGCCCAGGACGGCCAGTGTGGAGGCCAAGGGTGAGGCCAGGATCATCTTTCTGGATCGCAATGCATTCCAGAGCCTGCAGCAGAAAGACCCGGCCATGCTGAACAAGCTGTTCCTCCGGATGATGGCGGAGATGAGTTCCCGTCTGCGGCAGCTGGATCATCGTTTCACCACGGCCAAGGCGGCGCTGACGTCGTTGCAGAGCTTTAGCTAGTTTCGGTCCGGACGGAAACCAGCCTGAGCGCTGGCTACGGGTCTTTGCCGAGGTCCGAGGTCCGAAGCCCGAGGCCTCCCAACCCGGGTGCATGTCCCGTAGGGGGTCCCCTCCTCCGTTCGCCCCACTATGGATGCCCGCATCCAGGACGACTGAATGGCCGAGTTTTCCCAATCCGTTCGTCCTACTATGGATGCGGGCATCCATAGTGGGGCGAACGGATCCGGAATAGGCCAGGGGACCCCCTACGGGACATGCACCCTCCCAACCCTCACCCGTTGACATGGGACGTCACAGCCACTAACCTCCACGAAATGAGTTCGGACCTGGGCGGCGCGGCGGGCGAACCAATCGAGCGGAAGGATCTGCTCGATTACTTCCACGCCGCCTGCAGCCGGAGGCAGGGCAGAAGAATGACCCTGATCGGAGTGGAGCAGGAGCTGCTCCCGGTGCATCCCGAAACGGGGGAGGCCTGCAGCTTTCAGGACGGAGGCGAGCGTGCCTTTCTGGGGCTCATGGGAAACTACGGCTATACGCCTCCAGAGGGCGTGGTCAACCCAACGACGCTCTATCGGGGAGCGGCCTCCGTCGATCTGGAGCCGGGAGCCCAGATGGAGGTCTCGGGGACTCCCTATCGTACGCTGGCAGAGGTGGACGCCGAGCTGAGGGAAGTGCTGATCGACTTCGCCGACTCCGCCGCCGATGCGGGTTTCTGCTACCTCTCCCACGGATCACACCCGATCACGGCGGCTGCCGATGTCGTGATTGTGCCGAAGCGGCGTTACGGGATACTGATCGACTACTTCAAGAAGTATGGTCTTCCCCGGTACCGGGACATGATGACCCAGACCGGCTCTGTCCAGGCGAGCTTCGACTACGAGGACGAAGCCGACGCGGGCAGGAAGATGAGGCTCGGCACCCTGGCCGCGCCTTTCGCCACCGCCCTCTTCGCCAACTCTCCCTTCGAAAAGGGCCGGCCAGGAGGCGCTCTCTGCCACCGAGGCATCTACTGGCGGGAATCGATCGCCGGTCGAAGCGGCCCCGTGCGGCAGGCCGTCGAAGGAGAGTGGTCGTTTGATCGCTACGTGGACTTCCTGATCCAGGCCCCCACGATCTTTGTCAGGGCAGATGATGGCGGCGTCTCCTACGCAGGCAACCGCCCCTTCGTGGAGTTGCTGGACCAGGGTTTCGAAGGCCGGAGGCTGACGAAGGCCGACTGGGAACTGCAGCTCTCGGGCCTCTGGCCCGTGGCACGAATGAAGAAGGTCATCGAGGTCCGATCCTGCGACGGCCCGCCACCGCAACACAACATGTCCGTCCCGGCCTTCTGGATGGGCCTGTTGTACCATCGCCCCGCCGTGGATGCCGCCACGGAGCTGTTGATGCCTTTCTGGCCCCGCTTTGACGACGTCCAGCTCACGGCAATCCAGCACGGCGTCAAGGGTGACCTGGGTAACAACGTCGCAATGGGAGACATCCTCAAGGAACTCCTGGCCGCCTCGCGAGCGGGCCTGCAGGCCCGGAACCTCGGAGAGGAGCGTTATCTGGATGTCCTGGACGAGATCGTCGCCACCGGCAGGACCTGGGCGGAACAGGCCATCGAGATCATGGACCGGGAGGGCATCGCCGGGCTGATCAAGTGGGCGAGGGTTGCCGGTAGTCGATAGGAGTTTGGGCTACGGGCTACGGGCGGCAAATTCACCAAAACTCATCGGTGTCAAGCGTAGTAACGCACAGACATACAACTCTTTAGCCCCAATGCCCATGAATTAGTGAGGGAATGTTTGAAAACGAGGGCACTGCCTCGAACTCCCGCCAGGGGTCATTGGCCCCTGGACCCGGATGAACAGGTCAAACTTTCGCGTGTCATTCAAGTGTTCATCCGCACTCTCAGTCGCACCAGTCCCATTGGGGGTTTGGGGGAGCCAGCTCCCCCAACGGGGTGTGGGGCTGAGCCCCACTACAACAAAATCCGTATTGCCTCACCGGCATTGTCTTTAGCCCCCCGGTCTTTCCCGAAGTCCGAAGTCCGAGGCCCAAAGCCCCACCTTCCAGACACCTCGGCGTCATGCTAGCCTCTTGCCATGAACATCCAGTTCTTCTACGACTACATCAGCCCCTACTCATACCTGGCCAGCGAGCTGCTTCTGAGGGAGCCGGAGCTGGCTGAGCGGCTGGACTTCACTCCCGTGGTGTTTGGCTCCATGCTCTCCCACCGAGGGGCCAAGGGCCCTGGTGAGGACCCACAGCAGAGGGAGATCGGGCTGCAGGACATTCTGATGCGCGCCCAGCTTCTGGAGATTCCCTTCCGAGGCACGCCGACTCACCCCTTCAATCCTCTCATAGCGCTCCGCTCGACCTGTCTGGTGAAGGACAGGGACCTGAGGCGACGGCTGACTCACGCCTACTTCCGGCTTGGCTGGCAGGAGAGTCAGGCTCTGGACGATCCGGAAGTTCTGAAGCGAGGCCTTCAGGAGCTCGGAATCGGCCAGGACCCCGATGCGGCCGGCTCCGACCGGGAGGCACGGCAACTTCTGAAGCAGAACACCCGGGTCGCCATCGAGGCCGGAGTCACGGGAGTCCCCTCGTTCCTGGTAGAGGACGTGATCTTCTTCGGAGGCGATCGGATTGATCTTCTGAAGCTCTACCTGGAAGGCAAGATCACCCTGGATCGAGAGAAGCTGGCAGCCCTGCTGGCGACGCAGGGCGTGCAGCGGGTGGTTTGAAGGCAGCGCTGCTGGGTCTTGCCTTTGGGCATTGCATCCAAGGGCCAGGCGTCCCGCGTCAAGAATCATGCCCAATTGGAAACCTAATCACCCATCCCCCCGTAGTGGAATCAGGAGCCTGTTCCGTTCATGCGAACCTGGCGTCCTGATTGCCGCTTCAGGGCTGCGATCGGGGTGGGCTCGGAAAAGAAACGAACGAGATGTCCAGATCGAGTGTGATCCTGAAACACGAGTCGACGGGACGACGGAACGAGAAGAAGGAGCTACGTGATGCAACGGAGTAATCTGATCAAGTTGGCTGTCATTTCCCTGCTGGCGTTCATCGCTTTTGCCGGCCCTCTTCTGGCCGACGTCGAAGGGGTCTTCGACCAGCTACTGGGAGCGACGAAGGGCGGCGACGCCTACGTCCGGGTCATCACGGACAACCCGACGGCCTGGCATGCCCGATGGCACATGATGGAGAACGCCAAGAAGACCATCGACACGACCTACTTCATCGTCGAGACCGACATCTTCGGCCGCTCGCTGGTGGGTCTCCTGCTGAAAAAGGCCAAGGAAGGCGTCAAGATTCGCATCATGGTTGATGCCCGAGGCACCAAGAGCCTGGCCCGCATGACCTTGGGCCGAGACCTGCTGCAGGAGTTGATGCAGCACGAGGGCGTGACCATCAAGGTCTACAACCCGCTGCACAAGGGGTTGCTGGCACTGCACAAGGACATCCGGAACCCCATCGCCTCCAACCACGACAAGCTGATCATCGCCGACGGCGAGTGGGTCATCACCGGGGGCCGCAACATCTCGGCGAACTACTTCGTCGCTTCCGCCGACAAGGCCAAGGCCTACCGGGATACAGACGTCCTGATCAGGGGCGCTCAGGTCGCCGCCCAGGCGCAGGAGGCCTTCGAACTCGAGTTCGACCAGCTCCGTAACGCCGATGTGCACAAGGACTTCTTTGGTAACTGGGACAGCCAGAACCTGCAGCTCGAGGTGGACCGCCGGGTCATGCAGAGCTTCCTACTGGGAAACCTGTCCGGCGATTCATCGGGCCTGAGCAAGAACTTGCGAGGCGTGTATGACTCCGCTGTCGAAGAACTGAAGAAGTACCCCAGCATCCAGGGTTACTCCGCCTTCCGCCCTTTCCAGGGTGAAAGGCCTTACCCGACGATGATCCTGGACAAGTCCTCCCTGATCGGCGGGATGAACAACATCACCCCCAACATGATCCGGTTCTTCGACACAGCCCAGAAGGAGATCGTGATCCAGAACCCCTACGTGGTCCTGACCAAGACTGCCAAGGCCGCCCTCGTGAGGGCCGCAGGCCGGGGCGTGGACATCATCCTGGTGACCAACAGCCCGGACAGCACCGACAGCCTCCTCACCCAGGCCATGTTCGTCCAGGAGTGGAAGCAGATCATGAAGGCCGTCCCGACAATGAAGATCTTCGCCTTCAAGGGCCCTGGCAAGCTCCACGCCAAGGTCTTCGTCATCGACCGGAAGATCACCGGCATCGGCACCTACAACATGGATCCCATGAGCGAGAAGATCAACTCCGAGGAGATCGCCATCGTCAAGTCCGCCGCCTTCGGCCAGCAGAACTACCTGCGCATCAAGGGGGACACGAAGAACTCGGTGGAGTACAAGATCAAGATCGACGTCAACGGAGACCCCCAGCAGGTCGTGGGCCCCTCGGATCACGTTCAGGATGCCGCTCTGAAGGCAGTCGAACGCGTCCAGGTGATGTCCTTCCTGCGGCCGATCATCTGAGCAATCCGGGCCTCGTGCGGCTGATGGAAACTTCATCACGCTTACCTCCTTGGCTTCAACTTCCAACCGTAGCCGGGTGTGGTGCTTCCGCCAACGGACTCGAACCAGTTTGTCTCCCCTTCGAGGTATGCAGCCTGTCACGAGACAGGCTACTTGAACCTCCGGGTCCTGGAGGTGCGGCAAGACATGGGCTCGGCGGCGGTCTTCTTCGGAAGCAATGTGGTACCCATTCCAGGTGATCTGGAGTCGGCTTCGAGCCAGAAACTCTGGTCCCAGGGACTGGAGGGATTCAACGCCATGACGGAGCATCATCCCCTGGTGGCTTGTGTCTGGCGAGACTGGGGAGAATGGCTCTATCGAATCCGGGGTTTCACGCGACTGCCCTATTCCGAGAGGGCTTCGAGGTGGAGCGTGATTCTGAATCCTGCGGATTCAGCAGCCTGGTTCAAGCTGTACACACTTCGCTGGAAGCGCCTGAGCTCGGGTCGCCGGGACCCGGCCTGGAGAGCCGAGGCGACATCATTGCTGCGGTCCGTCGACTGGGTACTCTCCAAAGTGGTCGCCGGGGTGGTTCCCAGGGAGCACCGAGGCCTAAGGGACGAGATCGCCAGCTCCCTGGAGTAGCGTCCCGGCTTCCCTGAGGACATGGAGGCCTCTACGGACCCGCCGTGCCAGAGGGGTGCATGTCCCGTAGGGGGTCCCCTGGCCTATTCCGGATCCGTTCGTCCCGAGCTTGTCGAGGGGCCCACAGGCGCTTGCTTCGGCGTTTTGGCCTTGGCCAGTTCGCGCAGCTTTTCCCAATCCTCGGCTATCA
>JAJFLN010000787.1 GCA_021772705.1 Candidatus Cloacimonadota bacterium
CCATCGCTCGAGGAGCACTTCATGTGGAGCACCGCGATGCCGTCCTGACTTCGCTTCGGACGCGCCTGGGCAAGAGGATGACGCCGGACGTAGCGAGCCAGCCCATTGCGACTCCCGCTCGCCGGAGGGCATTCGGGCACGCCAGGGGCGTCGGCACGAGATTCCCTCGTTAGATGAATGCTGTCCCTCCGCCTCTGAAGAGTTCGCTTCCCGAGGCGACTCGCCAGGCCCCCCCCTCAGAACCGAGTCTCCGATGGCCCGACCCGTGATCCTGCTCATCGGACTCTCCGCGCTCCGGGACGGGGGACCTTCCGAGTCAACATCACGAACTGGCATGTTCCCTGCGTGGTAAGCCCGACCGTGAGTAAGAACCACGAAGCTTGTACCGGAGGGGTGAGAACGTGATTGCCTGCGATTGTGTTCGTAACGCGCTTGAGTATTCCAGGGAACATCGCGACATTCAGGAGCGATTACTCCGTACTCGGGAGACACTGCTGCGCATTCAGGCCGATCGAAAAGGGCGTCACCATCACTGGCTCAAGATGGCCAGCCCATGTTCAGACGTGACGGCCCTCGTTTTCGTCCCATGGCAGGGCACGGCGCGGGCAAACCCGGACCAGGGACTGGCAGCCCTCCTCGACAGGCCGCCGCTGAAGCCTCCGCCCCCAGAGAAGCCTCCGCCGCTACTCCAGGAGGAGCCCGAACCTCCCCGCCCCTGGATGTGCATGAAGGCGTAGATGAGAGGCCCGAACCCCCAGGTCCAGGGATCGACCTGTCCATGCTGGAACCAGAGGAAGATCCAGACCATCGCCGCCGCCAGGGCCGCATTGATCAGAAACAGGAAGAACTTCCCTCCGAAGTCGGCCTTCTGCTTCTTCGACTCGATCCAGATCGCCACGGACAGCAAGGCGATCTGGACCAGGGCCAACACGGTCTGGGCGCCCGTGAGATACATGGCGCAGGTCGCCGCCACGATCGACACAATCAGGGCGGTTTCGACCGGACGGGCCTCGACATGCAGCCCATCGCCCGAGTGGATTCCGTCTCGTACCCGGGCCGCCAGACCGAGGGCGGCGGCCCCGTTCACGAGCGCCTGGACGTGAACGCCTTCCCGGACCAACAGCCGGGCGAGCAGGACCGACAGGGCCATCGGCAAGGACTGGGGGCGCCGGGCATGGCGGCCTGTGCTGAAGCCGCTTCTTGCGGCTTCGAGGCGCACGTCACTTCCCGTACTTCACGGAGCAGCCATAAGGCGTCGTCGTCGCCTCCGGAACCTCATCTCCGGCCAGGAGAGCCGAGAGGGCCGCATCGACATGGTTGGCCGGCGAATCCTTGTCTCCGCGCTTGTCGTCGTCGATAGCGCCGCTGTACCTGAGGACGCCCTCGGCGTCGATGACGAACATGTGAGGCGTGGACCGGGCGTGATAGTCGAGGCCCACCTGGCCCGATCGATCGTCCAGGATCGGATAGGGAAGATCGTGGGCCGCCCGGAACTCCCGGTCGTCCTCCTTCGACATGTAGTGGGTGGAGTTGATGGCCAGCCACTTGACGCCCTTCTCGGCATACTTCCGGGCCAGGCCGGACATGGTGCCGGCCGAGTAGTGTCGCTTGACGTAGGGGCAGTCCGGGTTCACCCATTCCAGCACCACCGGGCTCCCCCGAAGATCGCTCAGCTTCACCACACTTCCGTCCTGATCGGTCAATTCAAACTCCGGTGCCGGCTGGCCTACGGGTGCCTCGTCGGCCCGGAGTTCCAGCGGCGCCGGGCAGGCGATGAGCAAGAGAGCCAGCAGCGATACTGGAAAGAGTCTGAGCATTCGAGGCTTCCTTTCATCGAGAGGGTGACGGAGGTCACCGAGGGAGAATGTCCCACTTTCCATGTACCTGCGAGTCTCCCCGGAAGTCACGCACTTTGCGTCTGCACGTCGGGATTCGCCGTCCCCTTCAGGGGGGGCTTGAGTTGAGTTCCCTCTGCGAAGTACACTTTCGACAGTAGCCATCGTCGTCGCTCCGGATGTCGCAGCGTACTTGCGCAGGCCGTCCGCGAGGCTCCGATGGAATCGGAATGACCGATGTCCTTCGGAGTCGTGCGCGATGATCAAGACTCGAAAGGAGCCGAGTCACCATGAGCCGAATCGATCCTTATCATTCACGCACGGGCCATCCCTGGGAGATTGCTGATCGGCACGATCCCGTTGTCTGGGAGCAGGGGGAGGGACCTCTGGAGAGCGTTCAGCTCGAGTCATACGGGAAGGATGGCTTCCTGTTGCTCCGGGACATCTTCTCCCGGGAGGAAGTGGAGTCGATGATCCGCGCCACTGACGAGTTGCGGGAACGGTTCGCCACGGAGGACAGGCCCGAGGCGGTCCTGGAGCCCGGCACGAAGGAGCTCCGATCTCTGTTCCGGGTGCACCGGTACCACTCGCTCTACGAGGGCGTCGTCTCGGATCCGAGAGTCACCGGGCCTGCCCGCCAGATTCTCGGGGGTGATGTCTACGTGCATCAGTCGCGGGTCAACTTGAAGCCCGGCTTCGAGGGCCGCGAGTTCTACTGGCACTCCGACTTCGAGACCTGGCATGTGGAGGACGGCATGCCCCGGATGCGGGCTCTGAGCGCCTCCCTGCTCCTGTCGGATTCCCTGGACTGCAACGGACCTCTGATGGTGGTTCCAGGATCTCATCGCCGTTACGTCCGCTGCCCCGGCACGACTCCGGAAGAACACTTCAAGGAGTCTCTGCGCAAGCAGGACATCGGCGTCCCCCCCCGGGAAGCCCTCAGCAGCCTCGCCGAGAACGGCGGCATCCGGACCCTGGTTGCTCCCGCCGGCAGCGTCATCCTGTTCGACTGCAACCTGATGCATGGTTCCGGCGGAAACATGAGCCCCTACCCGAGGAACAGCCTGTTCGTCGTCTACAACAGCATCGAGAACCGCCTGGAAGATCCCTTCAGTGGTCTGCCGCCTCGGCCGGTATTCCTCGGCGAGAGGTGACGGGTCCCGGGGAGTGAACCGGCGGCTCAGCCGCCCACGACTTCTTCCACGGCTTCCTCCAGGATATCCAGGCCCTTGCTCAGATCGTCCTCCTGGAGTGTGAGGGGCGGCAGCAGCTTCAGGACCTGATCCCTGGCGCCAGAGGTCTCGGCTATCAGACCGCGACGGAATGCAGCGGCCGAGATGGCTCCTGCGTGGGAGGCCTCCGGCAGCTCCAGCCCACGGATAAGGCCTCGCCCCAGGACCTGACCTCCCCAGCGGCTCGCCAGTCCCCCCAGACGCTCCTGAATCAGGTCGCCCTTGCGCTGCACGGAACGACTCAGTTCGTCGGTGGTCCAGAAGAGCTTGAGGGCCGTCGTGGCCGTCACCATGGCGGGGTTGAATCCCCGGAATGTGCCGTTGTGCTCGCCGGGCTCCCAGACATCGTGCTTCTCCTTCAGCAACAGGATGGCGAAGGGAAACCCGTAGCCCGACAGCGACTTGGAGAGACAGATCAGGTCCGGGGACAGGTCCATCTCCTCGAAGCTGAAGAACGGCCCGGTCCTGCCGCAGCCGACGCTGGATGTCGTCCAGTACGAGCAGCGCACCATGGGTTCTTGCCACGTCCTGGATCCGCCGGAGCCATTCCGCCGAGGCGACGTTTATCCCCCCCTCGCCCTGGACCGTCTCCACGACAATAGCGGCCGGGGCTTCGATTCCTCCGCTGGGATCCGATAGCTGCCGGTCGAGAGCTTCCGCCGTGTCGACGCCGTCACCGAGATAGCCGTCGAAGGGGGCATGGGTGACATCGTTCAACGGTACGCCAGCACCGGATCGCTTCTTCCCGTTGCAGGTCAGGGCCAGAGATCCAAGGGTCATGCCGTGGAACCCGTTGGTGAAGGCGATCACCTGGGTCCGGCCCGTCACCTTGCGGGCCAGTTTCAGCGCCGACTCGACGGCGTTCGTCCCCGTCGGTCCCGGGAACATCACCTTGTAGTCCATGTTCCTCGGTCGAAGGATCACATCGTTCAGCGTCTCGAGGAACTCGAGCTTTGCCTCCGTGGCCATATCCAGGCCGTGGGTGATCCCCTCGGAGGTGAGATAGGTGAGCAGAGCCTCCCGCAGCGTGGGGTGGTTGTGACCGTAGTTCAGCGTCCCCGCTCCGGCGAAGAAGTCGATGTACTCCTTGCCAGACCTGTCGATCATCAAGTGCCCCCGGGCGCTGGCGAACACCGTCGGGAACGAGCGTACGTAGCTTCTGACATTGGACTCCAGCTGTTCGACTATCTCCACGGGGACCTCCAGGCCGGCGGGCCCTCGACCGATTTCGGCCGGCAGCCCGAACTTGCTCTTGCAATGAGTCGTTCACTATTGATTGTCACAGCAACCAATAGTGTGGTAACTATAGCACCAGCAACGTCCGAGGTCCAGCGCAGCAACCCCCCATGCGAGGAAAACCCGCATCTCGGGAAGCGCCGGCGGCAGCCGAGACCATGCCGGCCCACAGCGACTGATCTCGGGCGAGGCATTGTGATCCTTTCGGCAGAAAGCGGCCTGGCTCATTGCGGATCGCCGCCGGTCGTGGCATCCTGCTCTCGCCGATGGTAGAGAAGAGAAAGCAGAAGCGTCGGGGACCCCACTCCGCCGTCGCAGGGGCAAAGAAGAAGCCCGGTGTATCCCGCAAGGACCGGGCCGAGCGTGAGATGGCCTACGAGGTCCTCCGATCCATCCGGAAGATCATCAAGCGAGTCTCGGAGCACTCAAAGCACCTCTCCAGGATCGCCGGCCTCACGGTGCCGCAGCTGATGTGCCTCAAGTGCATCGGGGAGCTGGAGAGTTCCGGCGAGGTGACTGCCGTGCAGGTGAGTGAGATCGTCTATCTGTCGCCGCCCACGGTGTCCCGGATCATCGATCGTCTCGAGCAGGCGGGACTGGTCTCCCGTGTCCGTCTCGCCTCGGATCGCCGGAAGGTGCGCCTCACTCTGACCGACAAGGGACTGGAACGGTATCTGGCCTTGCCCGCGCCACTTCAGGAGATCTTCGTCGCCCGCTACTCGGCCCTGGACGCGCCGAGCCGAGTAGAACTGTTGAGGGCTCTCGAGACCATCACGGATCTCATGGACGCTCGTGACATCGACGCTTCGCCGCTGCTGGTACCGGAGACCACGGCTCAGTAAGGCGCCCCGCCGCCCTCGCGGGGCACCTCCCTGCGGGCAGTCACATGCCGACTGGCCGCCTCGACCTCCCGCAACAGGAGATCGAGAAACTCCTCGCCCCTCGGGCCGGCGAGCTTCGAGAAGCGAGACTGCAGCTCCCGGGCCGCCACCCGGAACGGCGCCCGTTCTTCCTCCGTGAGATGGAGGATCTTCACGTCGGGCTTCTTCTCCTGGATGATCCGGAGCCGTTCCGAGTTGTATTCCTGCTGGACCTTGAAGATGTAATCGTCGAGCCGTGCCACGGTCCGGTCCAGCAATTCCCGCTCTGTCGGGTCCAGAGAGTCGAGGAACGGTCCATTGGAGATGACCGTGGTGACGAACTGGGAGTGTCCCGGAAACATCAGGTAGTCCGTGACCTCGTAGAAGCTCATCTCCTCGATCGCGAAGATGGGATTGACCTGCCCGTCGATCATGTTCAGCTGCAGAGCGCTGTAGACCTCGGCGTAGGGCAAGGGAGTCGGATTCGCACCGTAGGCTGCGTAGGATTCCAGGAGCACCGGTGAGGTCATGACCCGGAACTTCATCCCCTCGAAGTCGGCGGGCTTTCGCACGGGCCGGTTCGTCGTCCAGACCTGCTCGCCCTCCGGGACCAGCGTCAGGAACCGGAAGTCCTTCTGCCTGTAGAGGTCGTCCATGGCTTGCCGGAGAGGCTTCGACCTCCTGATGAGCTCACGGTTGACCCAATGACGTTGCGCGGATCCGGTCACGGATGCACGGGAACCGGTCTACGTGAGCATTCTTGCCTATGAGGTGCCTCCTGCTGAGTCTCGGGGCGCTGGTTTTCCATACTCGAACGACGAGATCGTTGCCGGGGAGCGGCT
>JAJFLN010000788.1 GCA_021772705.1 Candidatus Cloacimonadota bacterium
TGGACAAGACCGGAACGCTGACGGAAGGAAAGCCCTCGTTGGTAGAGGTGGTCACAACCGGCTCCCTCACGGAGGAAGAGCTGGTGAGAGTTGCCGCCGCCCTGGAGCGAGGCAGCGAGCATCCCCTGGCGGAGGCGATCCTCAGGAGCGCCAAGGACAGGGGCCTGGAAGTCCCGGAGGCCGAGGAGTTCAACTCCCTGCCGGGCATGGGCCTGGAGGGCAGAGTGGACGGACGACCCGTCCTGCTGGGCAACCAGGCACTGCTGGATTCCCGCAAAGTGGACAGCTCAGCCCTCGTCGAGAGAGCCGAGTCGCTGCAGGCAAAGGGTCAGACAGCGATCCTGGCCGCCATCGACGGTGCCGCAGCGGGAGTCCTTGCCGTGGCGGACCCAGTGAAGAGCACCACGACGGAGGCCATCGAGCAGCTTCACGCCGAGGGAATTCGCATCGTCATGTTGACCGGGGACAGCGAAGCCACAGCCCGTGCCGTGGCGAAGCAACTGGGCATCGACGAAGTGGTGGCCGGCGTCCTTCCGGATCAGAAGAGTGACGCGATACAGAAGCTGCAATCAGACGGCAGGGTGGTGGCCATGGCCGGTGACGGCATCAACGATGCTCCGGCCCTGGCCCGGGCCGACGTGGGCATGGCGATGGGAACCGGCACGGACGTGGCCATGGAGAGCGCTGGAGTGACTCTCGTGAAGGGCGATTTGCGTGCCATCATCCGGGCAATCCGCCTCAGCCGGGCGACCATGGCGAACATTCGGCAGAACCTGTTCTTCGCCTTCGCCTACAACGCCGCCGGGATTCCTCTGGCTGCCGGGCTGCTCTACCCCTTCACGGGCTGGCTCCTGAACCCCATGGTCGCCGCCGGGGCCATGAGCCTCAGCTCCGTCAGCGTCATCACCAACGCGCTTCGTCTTCGGCACATCCCCGTTCAAAGCCCCTTTCGGACCGAGACCCTGGATACCCCGTCCCCGGAATCCCATCCGTGACGCCCTCCGTACCTGGATATCACCTGATCCGGGAGCTCGGATCCGGAGCCTCGGCGAAGGTCTGGCTCGCCCGACAGCTCGCACTGGATCGACAGGTGGCCCTCAAGATCTTGGCGCCGGGCCTCTTCGACGCCGAAGAGACCCGGGGCCGGTTCCTCCGGGAGGCCCGGCTCCTCTTCAGGAACGATCTATTTGGCCTCGTCATTTACCCTCTGGATCTCGACTGTCCTCTCGAGAGTCAGTAAGGCTACCTTGAGCTGCTGCAACCTGCCCAGCCTGACGAGGGGCCGCCCGCCTCCTCCGGCTCCAGTTCAAGGCACGGACGGCACCGGAGCAACGGGGACATCGGTTGATGGGACCCATCTCCAGCATGACACTGGCTCGGTCGCAGGCTCCCGCGGTCACGACCGACTCGAAGCGACGGTGCAGACAGCCCTCGGCGATCAGGGCCGCGATGGACTCCGCCAGGATCTCGCTGGGCAGAGGGCCGAGCCGTTCCTCGATTCCCAGCACGACCTCGCAGAGGGTCCTGCCCGCGCCGATGGAGATCCGGTCCATGACGCACTCCTTGACCACCGTCACCAGCCGCGCCGAACTCAATGTGCCGTAGACGGGACACCGTTGGGTCTTGCAGTTCTGGCAGCGGGTCGCACTGCTCCTGGCAGCCTGCAGACAGGGCCGGTCATAGACGGCACAGAGGAGCCCCGGAGAAGGCGACAGCAGCTGAACCTGCTCGGATGCCACGAGCCATGCCAGAGCCGAGGCGGCGTCAATCCGGCTGATAGGGTTCCGGGTCCGAAGGAATCCCTCGAACAGTTCGGCCAGAGGAACGCCGCCAGCGTTACAGAGGCTGATACGAATTCGATCCAGGGGCAGCCCTCGATCGGGGAATCTTAACGATTGCTCAGGCTCGGATCCGGACATTTCCCACCCCCGGTTAGCACGACATCGTCTGCAGAGGATGATACTCCGTGGGCCAGGGCAGCGCCCTGACTTGTATCAGAATAGTAGCGCTATTTTCCGGCCAGGAGACCGGAATCTCAAGAATTCCGGGTCTTTGGTATCGGTGGTATCCAATAATTGAAACAGAGAGTCTGTGACCCAGTCATGTCAATGCGCCCCAAGGGGTGAGCAATGTCGCCCAGAGGGTGGCTTCAGCTGCGATGACACATGAAGTTACACTGAGATCTCGGAGATCTTTCCCCAATGAAACCTCTGTGCGCTCTGTGACCTCAGTGGCCTCTGTGATTCCAAAGGTGTCTGCCCCCCCCTGCTTGAAAGCTCCCCTCCGAGGCAATCGAAGCCGGAACTCCCCAGGGGAACTGGTGTCGTACTGGCTGGCATCTGGGGGAGCAGCGGAAGGGTCCCCGAATGGCGTGCTACGATCGCATATCGACAGGGCCAGCGACACCTGTCGGGAGCAGACATGAAGCCTGGGAACGAAGCAAGTCAGATCGAGGTTACCGGCTTCTCCCTCCCCCGGGTCCCGTGGGCAGCCACCCCGGCCCATGCCTGCTTGCTCGCCCTGGCCTTGAGCGGGTGCGGCGGAAGCGACGCACCGGTTCCGGGGGGCCAGGAGATCCGGCGGGGACCTGCCGAAACATCCATCACCTCCGTGTTCCGGGTTCGGGGCCGAATTGCCGGTCTCGATGACAACGCGAACCGGGTCTCCCTGATCAACGACTCCGGCGGTGCTGTGATCCACCTTGACAGCGCCCTGATGCCGGACCTGCGGGACGGCATGCTCATCGAGGCGGAGGGACGGGGAAGAGAAGGCAGCCCCGCCCCTGATGAGGACAACAGCGATGCGATTGTCGTCCTCGACGCCGACACCCTGCGGATACTGGCGGGGCCAGAGTGAAGGCCGGGATCGCATGTCGCGCTGGCGGAATGGCTTCCGCCGGTACCCGCCGTGGCCACAGTCTCACGGAAGTCATGGTCGCCCTGGCCATCCTGACCGTCGTCGTCCTGTCCGTCCTGTCCTTGACGCGGTCCTCCTACATGGGAACTGTGACCTCCGAGCACAGGCTGGTGGCGTTGCTGATCGCCGACGGCATGGCCAGCGAATCGGAAGTGCTCCCCTACTCGGAAGTGGCGGAGCAGCCTCTGTTGCCCGTGGTGGAAGTGCCCGCCTACCAGATGCTTCTCTCGGAAGCCGCATCCCGCTCCCCCACGATGGCTGTGCAGGTCTCGAGTTACCTCGAGCCCTTCCGCTGGTCCCGTGTGGTCCAGCCCGTCGGCAATTTGAAGCGCTTCGATGCCAGGGTGATCTGGACCGAAGCAGGCCGGCCGCGCCGGGCCGCCATCTCGGGGGTGAACGTCCAGCCGTGACACGCCGCTCTTCGCCGGGGTTCACTCTTCTGGAGTTGATGGTCGCCTTTGGCATCATCGTCGTCGTGGCATCCATGGCTTTCGGCCTGATCCGCTCCTCCAGGCGCCCGCTCCAGGTGGGAGCTGACCGGGCCGAGAGGATAGGAGACCTTCGCATCGCCCTGGACCGGATGGGAAGAGAGCTGAGTACGTCCAGACAGGTGATGTTTCCTCCCCCTCGAGTCGACGGCGCGCCGTCACAGCCGGAGCGAGTGCTGATCTTCCGCGACTTTGCCGGCAGATTCATTCTCTACTCCTTCGATGCCCCCTCCGGCGAGGTCCGGAGGACGGTCCTCAATCTGGACGGGCTTCCCGTGGAGGACCCCCAGCCTGTGGCGAAGGGCCTCTCGGAGTCCCTGTTCACTGTATCCCGCCGCCGCCTCGTGGCTGTCCTTCTGATCCGGGACGGCGTGCCGGCCCTCCATACGATGAGGTTGCTCAACGGATGAATCAGCGCGAAAGCAGACCCCGTCGCCGAGGAGCAGCGATCCCCATCGTGGTGCTCGTGCTCCTGGCGCTGGTGCCGGCCGTGTTCGTCTTCTCCCGCCTGGCACAGGTGGAGGTCGGCCGGATGCAGGGCACCCAGAGCGGCCTGACGGCCCTGTCCCTTGCCCGGGAGGGGCTGGCCCGGATGCGGGAGGATCTCGGTTCCGGAACAGCCTCCATGAGCATCGCCGGCGCCCGGTCAGGCGGACTGTTTCAGGCCTATCTGTATTCCATTCCCGGCGCCACACCGGAGCGCAGTCTCTACTACGCCGCCGTGCGCGGCGAGAGCCAGGACTATGTCAGGATCCTGCTGACGACCCTGGAGGTGGTGAAACCTCCCCGCCTGTCCCGGGCAGCCGTACTGACCCATGACACGGAGGTGCTCTACCGGGATCGAAACGTGGCCTCCGCCGAGTCCGTCCGGGACATGGTGAATGACCGGGCTGGACGGATTGCCCAACGCCTGTCGCGGCTCACTCGAGAGCGGGGGTTCTCGCCCTCCCAGTTCGACAGTCGTCTGGAAACCATGAAGGATCTGATAGATTCACCGGAGCTGATAGCGCGGTGGACGAAGGTCAAAGCCGCGATGCAGGCAGGTCGCAGCCGGCCGTAGAGTGATCCCTGTAACCTTTGAACGCTGGAGGCTCGAGATGAGAACCAAATTGAGACCGCTTCAGGCTCGCACCAGCGTGGCGCTGGCAGCGGCGATACTGCTTCTATTCAGCCCCTCCGAGGCGGCAGCGAGATCCGGGCAGGCGCCGACGGCGGCCCAGGTGGATGCCGCGTCCCTGGCGTACCAGCAGGCCTTTCGCTCCTATTTGGACGTTCGTGAAATGGGAACGGAGTCGGAGGCGAACCAGGCCTACACTCTCTACAGAGCAGCTTACGACCGCTATCTGACTCTCCGATACGATGGCGGCGGAGGGAACATCGGAGGCGTCGGTGACGATCCGGGCCTCTCGGACAACCCGGGGAACACGAATCAGATATCCACGCCAGGCGGCGACGACTCTGATCTCATCGGCGACGTGGGGGACTCCCCCGGATCAGGTGAAAGCCCGGGAGGTTCCAACCGACCCGATTGGTCCGGGGATGGGTCCTCCGACCTCGGCGACGCGGGAGAGAAGCCTGGAACAGGGAATAGCCCGGGCAGCAGCGGAGGGTACACGACTCCCGTCGGCTCCGGAATCGGTGATGTTGGCGATACTCCTGGCGGGGCCGACAGCCCCGGCCTGCCACAACAAACTAACGGTTTCCCCCTCGGCGACGATATCGGCGGCATCAGCGGCGGTCCGGGACTGGGAGGAAGCCCTGGCAGCCCCGAGAATTCTCTTATCGATGACGGCGAGGCGAACTCCGGTGATCTGGGTTCCGCCGGAACGGGCTCCGGCGCCGCAGGCTCTCCAGGAGAGAACAATCGTCAAGGGGATGCCAGCAACTCGGACGGGACCCAGGTGCCGTCCATCGGTGGACTCGCTGGGGGCGCTGTGGACCCTCTCACCGGAGCAGGAGCCGGCAGCGCATCGCCTGGCTTGGGAGATGGCGGCGAATCCAGTCCCCGGCCTCCTGCAGAGGGAGGCCTCGGCACTGCCATCGGCGCCGGAGACATGCCCGGCGGCAACAATCAAACCGGTGGACTCCCGGGCAGCGGTTCCCCTGCTCCGGAGCAGTGACCTTGCCCTCATCGAGTCCCGTGGCCCGGCCCGGCAGTCGCCGCTCCATGCTCACCGCAGGCGCCGTGTCGGTGCTGCTGGCCCTGGGAATCTACCTGCTCAGCGGCCGGGGCATCCTGGAACGGATCGAGCTCTGGACCTACGACTTGAGGCTGGGTGCCTCGGGCTGGTTGCGGCAGCAGGACTGGGCCCGCCCCGGGATGTTTCTGTTGCCCCGATGTGACGAAGTGGTGGTGGTCACCCTCGATGATCGCACGGAGGAAGCGGTGCCGGAAAAGCTGCCCCTGTCCCGGCGGCGCTTCGCCGGGCTGATCGATGCCGCCACCCAGGCCGGCGCCAGTGTGGTTGTACTGGACTACTTCCTTCCCGGCCGGTCCTACTACGATCGGGAACAGGACCAGGTCCTGGCCGAGGCCATAACGCGATCTGGACGAGTGATCCTGGGCCGCAAGGTGAAGCTCGACGAGGCCAGGCGCCGATACTACGCGACGGACTCCTCGGACCCGATCTTCTCCAGGAACGCCCTGGACCAGGGTTTCCTCCTGGCGGAGTCCGATCTGGATGGAGTGACCCGGTCGATCAACGTGGTTCACGTGGCGCCGGAGCGGGTCGCCCCGTCCCTGAGCCTCATCGCTGTCCTGCGGCATCTGAAGCTCAAGAGTCGCCAGGTCCAGCCCCATCCGGACCCTCTTAGACCTGCTTCGCTTCGCCTGCTCTGCCCCACGGCCCCGGGGGCACCGGAACAGATCGAACCGATCCCGGTTCCTCTCGTCGACAGCCGGCGGCTGCTCCTGGGATTCAACACCTCCGGCCAGCAGGCTCCCTTCCCGATCATCAGTTTTATCGACTTCGAGGGGATCGCCAGGGCCGAGCCGGAGCGGATCCGGGGGAAGATCGTCCTGGTGGGCACCACCACTCTCAGCTCCCACGACCGGTTCGTGGTGCCCGCATCCTGGCTTCCCGCCGGGGCCGGACTGCCCGGCGTCTATCTTCACGCCCTGGCCATGCGCGAGATGCTCTGGGGAACGGCTGTCCGGCGACTTGACGGCTGGCCCAGGGGGGCCATGCTGATCCTACTTGTCCTGCTCGGCCTGACCCTGTTTCCTCGACAGACATCGGCCTGGGCTGCCGGCCTGCTCGGCCTGGGCTGGGCCGGACTGGCCTCATCGGGATTGCTGGGACTTGCCCTGTTCAACGTCTGGATCGATCTGGCGGGCCCAGCCCTCCTCTGGACCGGCCTCTTCCTCCTGGACCAGATTCGCAAGCAGCGATCCGAGGTGGCCGTCCGGAGGCGCTTCGAGATCCTCCTTTCCACCTATCACATGGCCACGCTGGAAGAGGCCCGGGCCGCCTCCGACGACGCCGAAGGCTTGCCTTCCCGGCCCGGTTGGAACGTCTCAGACCTTCTCGAGATCCGGGATTTTCTGGCCCCACCGGGCTACGAGCTGCAGGACGTCATCGGCAGGGGAGGCATGTCCGTCGTGTTTCTCGGCCAGCACGGGAGTCTGGATCGGACAGTAGCCATCAAGTATCTGGCGCCCCAGCTCTTTTCCGATCCCCAGGCCCGAAAGCGGTTTCTGCAGGAAGCCCGGGTCACAGCCGAGGTGGACCATCCCAACATCGTGGCCATTCACGACGCCGGAGAGGTCAACGGGGTGCCCTACATCGTCCTCGAGTACGTTCCGGGAGACTCTTTGAAGCAGCAGCTTCGGCGCCACGGGACCTACTCCCTGCATCTTGCCCTGAAGGCTGTGCGAGATGGATTGATGGGGCTGAAGGCCGCCCATGACCACGGCATCGTCCACCGGGACGTGAAGAGCGAAAACCTGCTGGTGACAGAGGAGGGGACCGTGAAACTGACGGACTTCGGAATCGCCAAGAACACTGATGGCGGGATGATGCAGACACTGCCAGAGATCATTCTCGGTACACCGGCGACCATGTCCCCGGAGCAGGCCCGGGGAGACCGGGCCACGCCCCGTTCTGATCTCTACTCCATGGGTATCGTGCTCTACGAACTGGTCACCGGGGAGCTTCCTTTCATCGGAGAGACCCCGACGGCCATTCTGATGAAGCAGATCGGGGAACCGCCTCCGCCTCTGGACCGGTCCCGGCCTGACGCCCCACCGCAACTGGTGGCGCTGCTGGATCGGGCGCTGGCCAAGTCGCCAACGCAGCGGTTCAACGACGCGGGCCACTTCGTCGCCGCCCTGGATGAGGTGCTCGAGAGCCTGGGGGAGGAGTCGGCCCACGTGCCCCCGGACAGTCTGGGCGGCCCGGCACCGGCCACACCCACCCGGACCAGCGTGGTCCGGAAGCCGGCCGTGGCCGAGGTTCTTCCCGGGAAGGCCGAGACCTCCGAGACGCTTATCACGAAGAAGTGACCGTGACTCAGGGGCCGCGGGAGGATTGATGCGCAGAAGTCGCGCCCAGATTTGGGTCAGATCCGGCTGGTTCGAGCGAGCGGGACCGGAGGCGTAGTGGGCTACGTCGAGGATTCCGCGATTGAGGAGCAGCCGAAGATGGCCTGAAGATGGGATGCGAAACTGTGTAGTTAGTCTCGCGCGGGTCCTCAGGACTGAAGGCTCAGGGCCTCTGCGTGCTCGCTGGCCGGGGCGATCTCGTGAGGGACCCGGTGGGTCCGGGCTCGCGACGGTCTCAGCTGTTTCAGCACCTCATCGAGAACGAGGGCAGGGTCCATCCCGGCGTTGCAGAGCAGAATGGAGACGATAGCGTAACGATGCTCCGGCCAGGTGGAGACCATGAGATGTGACTCGGCGAGAGGCAAGAAGACTGTGACACCGATGGGTTGATACTGGGTGCAGCTCTGGCCGAGGACGGTGGCGCTCACGGCATCGGCTCCCCGTCGCAGGGCCTGCTCGATGCCGTCGGCATCATTCAGGTCGGCCTCACAGCCATAGCAGTCGGTGCTCCATTCCTGGATTCTCAAGGTCTGCTCCTCACTTGTGGTTCGACGGTGAAGTGTCGGATTCACTGCACCAGGGTCTCATCCCGTCATGAGGGGGGTGCATGTCACCCAGGGGGTCCCCTCCTCCGTTCGCCCCACTATGGAT
>JAJFLN010000789.1 GCA_021772705.1 Candidatus Cloacimonadota bacterium
ATGGCCTCTCCTGAAGGGATGACGCTCCAGAGACCGGCCGGGAAGAGCCTATTGACCATGAAAGCCATCCAGATTCACGAACACGGGGACCTCGACCAGCTTCGCTTCCATGATCTGCCTGACCCGGAAGCCGGTCCAGGACAGGTGCTGGTGCGCGTGAAGGCCTGCTCCCTGAATCACCTGGACCTCTGGGTTCGCCAGGGCATCCCGGGAATGCAGATTCCCTTGCCACGGATTCCCGGCAGCGATGTATCCGGTGTGGTGGAGCAGATCGGCGACGGGGTGACCCGGTTCAGTGAAGAGGACCAAGTGGTGGTAGCTCCCGGCCTGAGCTGCGGTGCTTGTGCTCCCTGCAGCTCCGGCTCCGACAACCAGTGCAGGAGTTACCGGCTCCTGGGATTGCTGGTCGACGGAGGCTGCGCGGATCGAATCGCCGTGCCGGAGCGGAACCTGTTCCTCAAACCACCGAAGCTGACATTCCCGGAAGCCGCCGCCGTGCCCCTCGTCTTCATGACGGCCTGGAACATGCTCGTCAACCGGGCCGATGTCCAGGCCGGCGAGACCGCGCTCATCCATGCCGGCGGAAGCGGCCTCGGGTCCGCGGCCATCCAGATTGCAAAGATGCTCCACGTCCGGGTACTGACCACCGTTGGCTCCACCCGGAAGGTCGCGCTGGCCGAGGAGCTGGGCGCCGATGCAGTGATCAACTACGAGGAAACCGACTTTGCACAGGAAGTCCTTCGCCTCACGGATCGTCGAGGCGTCGATGTGGTCATCGAGCACATCGGCCCCAGCGTCTTCGAGAGAAGCCTCCTTTGCATGGCTCGAAACGGTAGACTCGTCACCTGCGGCGCCACGACAGGTCCGAATGCCGCATTCGACCTCCGGCATCTGTTCTCCAGACAGCTGAGCATCGTCGGCAGCTACATGGGAAGTCTGGGAGATCTGTCGGAGTGTCTGGACCGCCTCGATCAGGGCCGGTTGCGCCCCGTGGTCGATCAGGTCTATCCTTTCGAGGATATCCAGAACGCCCATCGATATGTCCAGGAACGCAGGAACTTCGGAAAGGTCGTCCTCTCCATGGAGTGAGGTCGTAACCGGATTCGACTGCAGGACAATTATCGTGGGAGAACGAAGCAAGGACGTGTGAACTTGTTCGAGGCCGCTGGTCTTCAGCGGTCGTGGGCTTGCGCCTGGATCACGACTCCAGCGGCTCCGCCCCCTCCTCGGGATCGAGATGGGACCCGGCGGGGGGAAGCCCGAGCCGGGCTCGTCCTTCTTCGATGTTGCGAGCAAACCGCTCCCGGATGGCCAGAACATTCCGGGCGAGGCTCGCCCTGTCCCATCCGTCAGTCCGGATCGGCTCATCGACGACGACGTGGATCGTCCCTGATTTGAGATTGAAGGTGCCCATGGGCATGTGGTCATAACAGTCGATCAACGTCACGGGAATGATGGGCACTCCCGTGTCCATGGCCAGACGGAAGGCCCCCTTCTTGAACTTGGCCAGCTTGCCATCACGGCATCGAGTCCCCTCGGGGAACATGAGAGTGCACTGTCCCTCCTTCAGGAGGTTCGCCACTTTGTCCATGGCCTGAATGGATTGGAGGCTGTCGTCCCGATCAATCCGAGGCTGATCCGTGATCCAGGCAAACCATCCCATGAACGGGACCCAGACCAGCTCTTTCTTGATGGGATAGAACATGGGTGCATCCAGAATGGTGGGGAAGACGAGAGCATCCAGTAGCCCCTGATGATTGGCCACGAAGATGCACGGCCGATGGGCGTCGAGATGCTCTCGGCCCTGAACCTCGACGTTCAGGGAGCAGGCGAGCAGGCTCAGCCGGGCCCACCGGGGCATGACATGCTTCAGGGCCTTCTGCTTGCCCATGCCGAGCAACACGGCGATGATTCCGAAAGTGCAGAGGACCATTAGAATGATGACAGCCAGTCCCACCCGGACTCCGAAGACCAGCTGCCGCATCACGTCGCTCAGAACCGGACTGGCCGGGCCTGGTGCAGGACCTCGAGAGGCAAGCCCGCCTTCTTCAGGAGATCCAGTTCGTCGACGACCTTGGAATAGCTGGTGGGTTTGATGTGGTGGATCAGTATCCGCACATCTCGGAGATGATCCGCCACGGCCTTGGCCAGATCCTGGGCAGCGACGATCTCGAACTCCTCCGGCAGATCTTCCGTCGGGATGGCTCCCGTCAGGGAGTTCAACTCGAGTACCAGTGAAGCCGGTGTCAGGTGACCGGTCCTGACGGCCAGGGGTTCCTTCGCGGTGTCGAAGGAGACCTCCAGCGAAACGGCCCGCAGCTTGCCGGACTTGAGAAGGTTCCGGCCCCGCTTCCAGATCGGCTTCGATCGGCCTGTATCTCCGAGATGAATGAATGCGCTACCGTCATCGGCGGTGAAGACGAATCCGCTGCTCGGAACGGGATGAGCGAGGGGGTAAAGTTCGACGTCGAACCCGCCCAGCTTCGATGGCTTCTCTTCCTCCAGCACCACCAGTGGAAAGGCGGGCTTCTCGGCGCTCGGGACGTGTGTGAAGTTACCCCATGCAGGCTTGCTGAAGTAGACATCCCTGTAGGCCTGAATGGTGGCCTCGTTGCCACAGATGGAGGTCTGGGTCCCGGCCAGCTTTCCCGACAGATGTATGGGCGACTTCAGCACCACTCCGTAGTTGTGGTCCAGATGGGAATGGGTGATCAGGATGGCCTGAACCGTGGCCAGGACATCGGCCACTCCCGCCATCCTCTTGCTCCAGGTGAAGTTGGCGGAATCGAGTCCCTTCCACTTGATGATTCCCGAGACAGGCGAGCCGCCGTCGATCATGAGTGCCGTCTCTTCATTCCCCGCCTCCCTGAGCAGAAAGCAGCTCGAGTTGGACTCCACTTCTCCGCCGAAGACACCCAAGGGGATGAGCTCGAACCTTACTGGCGGAGGGCCTCCGAAGGCAATCGAACCTCCTGCCGAACCGATGATGAGAAGGTAAACGACCAGAAACATGCAGGGTCTCAAGACACCACTCCTCGCCTGTAGAACCGGCGGGGCGCCGCCGGGCTGGCCTGGATCCGGATAGTCGGGATTCCAGGCTGTGAGTACGGCGCGATCATATCACGGTCCTGGCGTCAGCCACGATCGATCGGCGCCGGCAGCGGCTCCCCTAACGGAAGAAGTGAAGGACCGCCATGTAAATGATGAAGGCCCCGAGCCCGAAGACGATGAAGAAGTTCGAGAAGGCGTAGGTCAGCAGTGCTAAAACAGCCGAGGCGAACGAGGATGCAAGGCGGGAGGCCAGTTCAAAAGGGGCTGTCAGGAGGCGTTTCATTGCACGGGGTTGGCCGGCAGAGAAGGAAACTCGGGGAACTCGGGAAGCGAGGGGGCCGGCGGCCGCTCTCGTCTGAAGAACTCCCAGGTCGATGGCAGAAACCAGGATATCAGCATGGCCAGGCCGAATATCGTCCCAACGGGGAAGACCGAAAGGAGAATCAGGCTGACGGGTAGCTGCATCCATCTGGCCCAGCGCCGGCCCATACCATAGTAGCTCCCCATCAAGTGCAGCATTAACCCGGCAACGACCAGGAGGGGCCCGACGGTGGCGTAGGTCATCACGGTCTGCAGATACCATCCACAGGCAACGGTGGGCCCCCCGTAGTTCAGATGCCAGAGCCCGGCGAGACCCTGGAGGCTCATCCAGGTGCCGAAGACGGCGACTCCGATGGAAGCAATCCGGTCCAGGCTCCTGACGACCATGACGCCGGCAGGCACGAGTGGCTTGTTCCTCCGAGGCACCATCGAAGGATCGAGCTTTGCCGCCTTTGCGATGGGGAAGTCGCAATAGGCGCAGGACTCGACGAATCCAGGGTTTACGGAGTGGCACTCGGGACAGTACTGGGTGCCGCCGGTGATCCGAGGGTACTCGGCGTCCAGAAGGCACTGGTGAGGCTCGGCGTGCTCCAGATCTCCGGGCTCTAGCCTGGCGACAGCACTCCCGGCCTGTGACGGGACGAGGGCCGCGGAGTCGTCTTCGGCCTGAGAAACGACGGGCAACGTGGAGGCCTCGCCGCTGAGCTGATCCATCCCGCACACCAGGAAACGACTCTCGTGGCAGGCGTAGACGGAACAGGTGCCCGTGTACTCCCAGCAGAGACGGTGATGCAGGGTCGAACAACTCCGGCAGGAGACCCCTCCACTGCTGAAGGTGATCGCCTCCCCGCATACCTTGCAAAGGAATTCTTCTTTGTCTCCGACTGCCACGATGTCGCCTGCCGGCCTCGCTCCGGCCCTCAATCAGCATGCACTGAGACAGCCTCCGGTTGCCAGGGTTCCGGGATATCGTTTCTGGCCGATCGATCGGCGCCGGGATTCAGGGGGACCTTGAAGCTCGCGGCAGTTCGAGGGGGAGGAAACCGCTCTCCCCATGGAGGAATTCTCCCCCGTTCTTCAGGGGCTCCTCTAGCAGATTCCTTTGTGGGTGCCGCCTCTGCAAGTTTGGCCGGGTCCTTGCTCTGTGACTGGCGACCCCGATTCAAACACCAGTAGAACACTGCACCAAGGCTGGCTCTCTTGCCGGAGGAGACAAACAACACCATGAGACGGACACTGCTCGCAACCATCCTCGCAGTCCTGACGATTCTCGACGCTGGCTGCGGTCAGGGTAGCGGTTTCCCCGGTAGCTCGAACCTGGCGGCACGCCGCGGCGGCTCATCAGGCGGCCTGTTTGGCGGCTCTTCGGGTGGTGGCGGCAACTGTCCTCCCGGTGCCTCCGGCGGTGGTTGAGGCGGGTCCAGTGGCGGCCAGGTTGGCCGCCGCGATCCACTGGGTCCCTCTGGTCCCAGCGCACCCACTGAGTCTGGCTCTGTCGACGGCGCGAGCACCGGCACCGGTTCTCTCGACGGAGGCTCCACCACTTTGACAGTGGACGACAGTGGCAGCGGCACTCCCCCGATCCAGAACGACACGTCCTCAGGCGGCGGTTCTGCCGGCTCGGACTCTTCGATGGCAGGATCGGGATCATCGATGGCAGGAAGCCACTCGTCCCGGTAGTAGCGTCAACGGCCCAGGATTGAATACCGCTTCATCAGTCGCTGCAGCGTCCGCCGATCGACCCCCATCTCCTTCGCCGCTCGCGTCACGTTCATGTCCGTGCGGGTGAGCAAGGCCACGATGTAATCCCGATCGAATGACTGAAGCGTTCGACGCCGGGAAGCGCGGCCGTCCTCTTGGGTACCCTCCTCTTGATCGGATTCCAGCGACTGCTGCGGACGAGCCCAGTCGGGGAGATGATAGGGGAAGATCATTCCATCTGAAGCCCTGGCCACTGCATGGTCGAGGCAGTTCTTGAGCTGTCGAACGTTTCCGGGCCAGGGGAGCATCATCATGCACTCGAGAGCCTCGGAACTGAGCCGGGGAGCTGCGGTCCCGGCATCGACCCCTGCCCGTGTCGCGAGGAAGTGAGCGCAAAGCTGAGGGATGTCCTCCCGGCGCTCACGGAGGCTTGGGAGACAGATCTCAATGACTCGGAGTCGATAGAGGAGGTCCGCCCGGAAGCGGCCCTGTTCGACCTCCTGATCCAGGTTTCGGTTGGTGGCCGCGATGACCCGTGCCTCGAGCTTCAAGGTCTGCAGGCTGCCGAGTCGCCGGTACTCTCTGTTTTCGAGAGTCCGGAGCAGCTTGCTCTGAACCGCGAAGGGAAGCTCCCCGATTTCATCAAGGAAGAGACTGCCCCGGCCGGCAGCCTGAAGCAGTCCCGGTCGAGTGACATCAGCACCACTGAAGGCTCCTTTCTTGCAACCGAAGAGCTCGCTCTCCACGAGATCCGCGGGCAATGCGCCACAATCGACCGTGATGAATGGATGCTCACTATCGGGAGACTGCTCGTGAATTCCTCGGGCCACCAGTCCCTTTCCCGTACCCGTTTCGCCGGTCACCACCACATGTGATGTCGAGAAGATCGCCGCTCTTCGTGCCAGCTCCAAGGCCCGCTGAACCACGGTGGACCCTCCGACAATCTCTGGAAACGAGATGCCCTTGAGAGACTCTGCTGTCTCCGTATCCAGACGGCCAAAGTCCAGGGCGCGCCGGACCGTATCTCGCAGTAGGTCGGGATCCACCGGTTTACAGAGAAACTCGAACGCGCCCTTTCGCATGGCCTCGACGGCAGTCGGTACGGTGCCGTAGGCCGTCAGGAGAATCACAGGCAGCTCCGGCTGCCGCACCTTCGCGGTCTCCATGACCTCGATTCCATCCATGCCGGGAAGCTTCAGATCCGTGATCATCAGGTCCGTCTCGTGCTTCAGGAGATACTCCAGACCATCACTCCCATTGCCAAATCCGACGCAATCGTATCCAGCACGTTTCAACGTCCGTGCGAGATTCTCGAGCATGTCCGGCTCGTCCTCGACGAGCACGACCCGGCGCCTGTCCGGCTCGACAGGCCGCTTCAAACTGCTGCAGCGGGACTCCCGTGCCCCCTCGCCCTCGGCCGGCAGTGTCATCATCCCTGCTCCCTCCCTTTCCTTCTTCGATCCCGCTGCTCTACGGGCAGGCGGACTCCTATCAGACAGCCGCCCTCCCGGCAGTTCTCAATCGAGATGTCGCCTCCGTGTTCCTGCACGATCTCGTGACTGATTGAAAGGCCCAGGCCTGTTCCTTCCCCTGCCGACTTCGTCGTGAAGAAGGGCTCAAAGACCTGCTGTTGAAGCTCGGTGGGTATGCCCGGTCCCTGGTCTGCCACGGCGATGGAGACAGACTCGCCGTCGCCATCGGCCTCGACTCGGATGGTGACAACGCCTGCCGGTGGCGAGACATCCGATGCATTGGTCACCAGGTTGACAAGGACCTGGGTCAACCTGGCCCGATCGGCCCGGATCAGAGGAATTGTCTCGCAGGGGATGAAGTTCAGGACCACCTGCCGGTTCCGGGCAAGAGGTCCTTCCAACAGCTGCAGGCCCTCCCTGACCAGATCATTCACGTTCACGTCCGCGAACATGCGCTCGCTGGTCCGGCCAAACAGCAAGAGTCGACGAACGATCTCCGAAGCTCGATTGGCGTTGGACCGGATCCGCTCCAGGTCGTTCTGAAGCTGCTGCGGATCGACGGCGTCGTCCTCCAGGTCCTCGAGGATGCACGAGGCACGGCCCGCGATGTTGGCCACCGGCGTATTGATCTCGTGAGCGATGCCGCCGGCCAGCTCTCCGAGGGACGCCAGCTTCGCCGAGTGCAGCAGCCGAGTGTTGGCGGCCTGAAGTTCCTCGCTCCTCTCACGAACTCGATCCTCCAGCAAATCGTTGGCTTCCCTCAGCTGCTCCTGACTCCGCTGCAACCCGTCAGCCATGCGGTTGAAGGCATCCCCCAGCTCCTCGAACTCGTCGCCCGTCTCGAGGCAGACTCGACGACTCAGGTCTCCCCCGGCATAGCCCCGGGTGATGATCGAGAGCTCATGCAGAATCCGGCCGAGGCGCCGATCAACCAGGAGGCCGAGCAGGGCAGAGAGGGCGATTCCAACGGCGACGATTTCGAAGATGTGCCAGCGTCTCGAGAGCACCGTCTGATTGTGGAGCCCTGTCCAGACGGTTGTGATCAGGAAACCCGCAGGGCGAGCCGCTCCAGGGATCGGCAATCCTATCTCGAAGATGTGCCCCTCGAGATGGAGGAAGCCCTTGGGGAGAGGCGTCCTTTCCCGGATCAACGGTCGATCGACTCCTGGCGCTTTCAGGTCCTCGATCAGGTCCGAGGCCGCCGGCTCCCGGGACTTCCCGGCCCGCGCCAGCGGCTGCCCTCGAAAGTCGAGCACAGAAACGGAGAGAACCGCGTCATTGTCGGCCAAGGCGCGGCAAATCCGATCGAGAGCTCGTTCATCCTCCGCTGCCAGACCATCGCTGGCGAACCCGGACAGCAGATCGAGTCCCTCCGCCGCCTCCTGGAGCAGCGCCTGCTCAGCATGCTCGTGATCCTGATGGAGGACGGAGACGCCGAAGAAGAGCGCCAGTAGACACTGGAGACCAAGGATGATCAGGGCGAACTTGAATCGTAGGCTCATATAGGGCAATACCCCTGAGATAAGACTGATTTTGTTGTAGTGGGGCTCTGCCCCACACCCTGTTGGGGGAGCCAGCTCCCCCTAACCCCCAATTGGACTGGTGGGACTGAGAGTGCTGACGAACATTTGAATAACACACGAAAGCTTGACCTGTTCATCCGGGTCCAGGGGCCGATGGCCCCTGGCGGGAGTTCGAGGGCAGAGCCCTCGTTTTCAGACATTCCTTCCACTAATTCATGGGTATTGGGTCTAGCTACTGCTCTCGGTAGCGGCGCTGCTCCCAGTCGATTCGTTTGTAGACGGCGTTCAACTCCAGAACGTTGAGGGGGATTCGTAGCTCCAGGGTGTTACCGCTGACGTCGGTAGCCTCGACGGTGAATCGATACTCCGGCTCGTCGGGATAGCGATCTCTGGGGAAGTTGGGGGCCCGGATGATGAAGGTCCCCGGGTTGCCGTCGATGAAGGTCAGGCCGTCGGTCTGCTTGATGGACCACTGGAGTCCCGCCTGGTTGATGTAGTCCTTGTTCTCCGGGGCCGGGCCGTTGTCTTCCGGAAGAATCTTGACGGCGATGCGGACGTTCTGACGGATGACGGCGCCAGTCAGTTCTTCCGGCACCTGGTCGCCGAAGGCAGGGTCCGTGTTGCCCGGGTTGCCGTCGTCGCTGCCGTGGTAGAGGCCGAAGATCCAGGGCAGACGCGGTCCCGAATCGGGATGGAACGTGTCCTCCGGCGGGTAGCGCAGCCGGGTGGTGAACTCGACCTGGGGCTCGGTCTGCGCCGAGGGGTCGATGTAGAAGCCGCTGACATCGAAGGCCAGTTCCTTGGCGGCGATGCTGGCGTTGGGAGGTGTCTCGGAGGTGATGACGTTCAGGTCTCCCCTGGCGTCCTGTCCCAGAAGATGGACCTGCAGGGCCGGTGGTGAAACGTCCAGCACCGACACGGGTAGGTTCAGGCGGGACGTGTTTCCCGCCTCGTCCCGGGCTGTCACCTTCAGCACGTAGGAGGCGGTCGAGAGGGCCACCGACGCGGGCCTCTCCAGACCATCTCGCACCGTGTGAGCCGGAACGTAGTTGGGGGTCGGGAAGCCGTCGGCGGCGACGGAGGAGAGGGTGGCGCTGGTCCCGATGACCTCCAGCTCTATATCGAGATCCAGATCCTCATCCTCCGTCAGGTTGTCCCGGACCGTGACGCCGGACCCGCTGTCCAGCGACAAGGGCACGTCCTCGGGGATGAAGAAGTCCTGGGGGACGATGACGTGTCCCGGTCCCGCCACGGCATCGGAGGGTAGCGCCAGCCGGGCCAGCGTCGCTTGCCACTGGAACCCCGTCGGCGCTCCGGCCAGGGCGGTCATGGGGGCCGGAGCCGAATCAGCGCTCACCGGATCGTCCAGGCTGGCGGAGAAACCGGGGGATGACTGGATACTGACGGAGCCGGTCTTGTCAGGCAGGGGCTCGGAGTTCTCCGGGTTCTCGCTCATCACCACCCGGGCGCCTCCTTCCCTGGGCAGGTCCGTGTCTCTTGGGTCCAGCTCCAGAGAGATCGCCGGAGGAGTGATGTCCCGCGGCATCAGCCCGAAGGCGGCCCGGGCCTTCACGAACAGCTGTGTCTTCTTGATCCGCCCCGAGCGGCCCACCCGCTGTTCGTAGTTGAACTTTCGCCGCACCCACAGGTCGAGGCGCTGAGGTCCCGGATTCAAAAGCCGCATCTCCACGGCCA
>JAJFLN010000790.1 GCA_021772705.1 Candidatus Cloacimonadota bacterium
ATTCCGGACCCGGTCGCCCCACTCGGGTTGCCCGCATCCTTTGGGGGGCGAACGGAGGAGGGGACCCCCTGGGTGACATGCACCCCCAGTGGACCTTCGGGCTGACAACTCTCTTCCGTTGGTTCCGTGCCGTGTGCTACACTGACCCGTGCCTGCGGTGGGAGGGTTGACCTACGAGTCCCCGGACACCGCTGCCAGACCTCACTCAGACTAGGCCCTATTGGTCGAGCGCGGAGCTAGCGTGCTTATCTGAATCTTTTGCCTGTCAGCGAGACGGCTATCGAGGCCGGCCACCAGCGCCGCGACTTTCGATTGGCCAAAACGAACCTTGGAGACTCGGCCAGGCAGGCGTCCATCCCATATGATAGTTATCCACGCGTGTTGGAGTGAGCAGTCTGCCGGTTCCCCCGTCGGAGGGTTCCTGCTCTGGGGCGAAGACGAATCCCAGACTCCCTCCTCTCGACGCCGGGGCAGAGGCCGCCGAAGACGCCAGCCAGGTGACGGGCCGGATCGTCGGCATCCCAATCTGCTCGCTGCCGAGCGGCTCATGCCCGCCTTGGCCGAGCTGGCTCCCGATCTGCCGGCCAATCAACCTCCCCTTCCTCTGACCTTTGAGCTCCGGCTGCCCACTCGAACCGGCCGCCCGGCGCTGTCGCCCCTGCTCCGCTCCTATTCAGATCGCGAGCGGGACGCGAAGCATCCATTCTCTCTCGAGCGTTGGCAGGTGGAAGGCATCCTGATTCCCACGGTACAGGCCCTCTGCATCCTGTCGTCCATTCCCACGGTCCGGTCACCACTGATGGGCTCCATCGTGGCTGGCGGCACCCTGTTGTTCTGGAGTGCTGCCGCGAAGCTCGCCTTGCAGGTCCTGGTCCAGGGACAAATGATCCCCATGGCCGACGAGGGTCCCGATGGCGTGCCCCGGGCCGGCTGGCTGCCCCTTCTATCGGACCCCCAGGTCGAGGCCCCCCTCTCTCGTCTGGTCTCCAACATGCCGTCCCTGGCTCGGATCATGCCTCACTTCGGGGGCAACATGAAGGGCCCCCTCCAGCCTCGATCCGTGGTGGAGGGGTTTCTCTGCTCCGCCGTGGACGAGTCCGCCCGAACCTGGTGCTACAACCGATACAGCGCCCAGCAGGCCTCCGGCGAGGTGGTCCGGCTTCCCGATTCAGCCTGGATGGCTGCCATGCTCATGGGCGCCGGCCAGGTGAAGACAGGAACCCCTCTGGAGTTGAAGGACTTGCCTCGCAACGCCCGGCAGTGGACGGCGACTCTGATGGAAGGGGCCAAGGGCGCACCGTACAGGACCTGCTTGAAGCTCGAACCGCCCGGCCCACCGGGGAACGGAGCCGACGCCGATACGTGGAACCTGACCTTCAATCTCCAGTCAAAGGACGATCCGGACATCCTGGTTCCGGCAGAGGAGGTCTGGCGTGCCAGAGGCCGGTCTGTCCTGGCCCAGGGGAAGCGCTTTGACAACGCCCAGGAGACCCTGCTAGGTGATCTGGCCCAGGCTGCGAAGCTGTATCCTCCTCTGGAGTCCAGTCTCCACGATGCGGCGCCGGCCGGTAGCAAGTTGAGCGCCGAGGGGGCCTATCAGTTCCTCGCTCAGGGAGCCCCCCTGCTCCATCAGGCCGGGCTGGGAGTCATCATCCCTCAGGAGATCCGGCAAGGGTCATTCGTCCAGCCCTCCCTGGTGCTCAGGGTGATGGTACGCGACGCCGAGGCGCCAGAAGTCGAGCCCCCCGACCCGCTGGAGCCGCCGACGGGCCCCTTGATGCCCGGAGACCCGGAGCTTCTGGAGCTGTCGGAGCCGGAGGAGCCCGTGCCCTTCGATCCCGGAGTGGGCGTGGATGCCCTCCTGGACTTCGACTGGGAAATCGTTCTGGGCGAGCACATCATCAACAGGGAGGAGTTCGATCGCATCTCGTCGATGAAGGTCCCTCAGGTGAAGATAAAGGATCGGTTCGTCGTGATCCCCTCCAGCGGTCTTCGATCGGCCCGGCGCTTCGTGGATCGCTGTCTGGATCAGGTGGATCATCTGACTCTCGGGGAGACTCTCGCCCTCAACGCAGGTGTGGGAGAGGGAGAAGAGCTGCTTCCCATCTTCGATTTCCAGGCCCAGGGAGCCCTCTCCAGTCTCTACCGTCCCGGTGAGGCTGAGGAGCTGCCCGTACCAAAGGGTTTCAAGGGAACCCTGCGCCCCTATCAGATCCGGGGTTTCGAGTGGCTCGTGGCCATGCGGGCCCGGTCCGTCGGCTGCTGCCTCGCAGATGACATGGGTCTGGGCAAGACCATCCAGTTCCTGACGCTGTTGCTTCATGATCAGGAACGGCTGCCGAAGGAGGAGCGAGGGCCCACGCTCCTGATCTGTCCCACTTCGGTGGCCAGCAACTGGGATCGAGAAGCCCGCCGCTTCGCCCCCTCCATCAAGAAGATGGTGCATCACGGTGCGGACCGCCGGACCGGGAAGGCCTTCGCCCGGGAGGCAGCCAAGCACGATCTGGTCATCTCCACCTACTCCCTTGTGGCCCGTGATCTAGCTCATCTGAAGGCCGTGAAGTGGAAGGGGATCGCCCTGGACGAGGCCCAGAACGTGAAGAACGAGGCGGCGAAGCAGAGCCAGGCCGTGAGAGAACTCCGGGGTGATTTCCGGGTGGCCCTGACGGGTACGCCGATCGAGAATCGGTTGTCGGAGCTCTGGTCTCTCATGGACTTCCTCAACCCCGGATATGTCAGCACCGCCGCGGCGTTCCGGCGGGACTTCTCCATTCCCATCGAGCGGTTCGGAGATACCCGGCGTGCCAACCAGCTGCGGAAGCTGGTGGGCCCATTCATCTTGAGGAGACTGAAGTCGGATCCCACGGTGATCTCCGACCTGCCGGACAAGCTGGAGATGAAGGTCTACTGCAGCCTCACGAAGGAGCAGGCCAAGCTCTACGAGGACATCGTGGACAAGATGATGGCGAAGCTGAAGGCAGCCGATGGCATCAAGAGGCGTGGCCTGGTCCTGGCCAGCCTGACCAAGCTGAAGCAGCTCTGCAATCACCCGGCCCATTTCCTGGCTGACGAGAGCGACCTCTCCGGCCGATCCGGCAAGCTGTCCCGGCTCGAAGAGATGATGGAAGAGGTGCTGGATACTGATGAGAAGGCCCTGGTCTTCACCCAGTACGCCGAGATGGGCAAGCTGCTACAGCAGCACCTGGCGGAGCGGTTCGGCCTCGAGGTGCCCTTCTTCTACGGAGCCGTGTCGGCCAAGCACCGGCAGCAGATGGTGGATGACTTTCAGATGGATCACGGGGGGCCGAGAGTGATGATCCTGTCGCTGAAGGCAGGAGGTCTGGGTCTGAACCTGACCCGGGCGAGCCACGTGTTCCACTTCGATCGATGGTGGAATCCGGCCGTGGAGGACCAGGCAACGGACCGGACCTACCGGATTGGCCAGACCCGGACGGTCCAGGTTCACAAGCTGATCAGCGCCGGAACGCTGGAGGAGCGTATCGATCAGCTCATCGAAAAGAAGAAGGGGTTGGCAGACAGGATTGTCGGCTCCGGAGAGGCCTGGGTAACGGAGATGAACGACGACGAGCTGCGTGAGCTCGTGGAGTTGCAGAAGGATGCCATCGGAGAGGACTAAAGGCCGCAACTGGCGCCGCCGCCGCCGCCCTCGAGAAGAGGGGGAGGCCGCCGGCAGCCCCACCTCGGAGGCGTCAAACGTCAGCCAGGAGATGGAGGGACCCGTTGGGTCCGAGGCCGGCGCAGCGCCGCCGCCCCAGCCAGCGGCTGGCGGAGAGGCCGACGGAGCCAACACGGCCACCCGGCGTCGACGCCGGCGTCGCAAGCGCCGACGGAAGGCAACGGCTCTACAGGGCGCACCGGCCGAGGCCAATGGGGGCGGAGAGTCCCCTGCGCCGGCAGCGGACCTGGCTGCCGACAGCCGAGCTGCGGATCCCGCCGCCAGCGAATCGGGAGACAAGGGAACCGTGGAAGCCCCGCCGGCCGGGAAGAGTCAGAAGAAGCAGAAGCGGCACCGCACCAAGCGAGGCCGGCGGGGGAATCGTCCGAAGAACGCTCCCGTGACCTACACCGCCGTGGCCACACCAGGGGGCAACGGCGCCGCGAAGCGGAAGACATCCCGCCGGGGCCGGACCAAGTTCAGCAGCAACTGGTGGGCTGATCGGTGGATCAAGATGCTGGAGTCCTTCGGCCACTCGAACCGGCTCCCCAGGGGCCGGTATTACGCCCGTACGGGCCGGGTGGTCGATTTCCGGGTCGGCCCCGGTGAAGTCAGCGCCCGGGTCAAGGGCTCCCGCCCTCAACCCTATGCGGTCCGGATCGCCGTGGCGCCCCTGGATGACCGAGCCTGGGGCCGGGTGATCCAGGCCATGGCCTCCCAGGCCGTGTTCGCCGCCCGCCTGCTGTCAGGTGAGATGCCCAAGAACATCGGCGAGGTCTTCTCGTCGGCGTCGGTGAGTCTCTTTCCCAAGATGGCCCGGGACTTGAAGATCAACTGCTCCTGTCCCGACAGCGCCAATCTCTGCAAGCACGCCGTGGCGGTGAACTACATCCTGGCAGAGGCATTCGACACGGACCCCTTTATCATCCTGCATCTCCGGGGCCGGTCGAGGGAAGAGGTCATCGATGCCCTGACCCGGCGCCGGGCGCAGCTGCTCTCGGAGGACCCCTCGGCCTCGACGGACGGTCGCGCTGGATTCAAGTCCGATGCCGGCGACGACAGCGAGGAGGATGCGGGGCCGCCTTCCACTTCGCCGGAGGAGTTCTACGACATGCCCGAGGAGTTCGACGGCTTGACCTTTCTCCTGGATGAACCGGAAGAGCCGGGCACGGCACTGCAGAGCCTTGGAGAGCCGCCGACACATAACCCGTCGCAAGCAATCTCCGTACTCGAGTCCTGCTACCAGCTGATCACCCAGCATGCACTCGAGGCAGCCTTCGGCAGGGAGCCGGAGCCTCCATCGGAGTCGCCGGTTCCACTGGAGCCAGAAGAGGAATCGAGACCAGCGATAGTGAGCAAGCAGGTCACGCTCAAGTCTTCCAGGAATTGAATCGCCCGGGGGTGCAGGAGATGAGACACAGCAGGGACTGTCGCGGGGTCGGGGCCCTGCTGATCATTACGATGGTCCTCTTGCTGGTACTCCTGGTCCTGGCTCTGGGCCACGACCGGTTCTCTTCTCAGATCCTCTGGACGTCCCAGAAGAGCACCGAGGGCGCCTTGGCGGAGGCCCTCTCGGAGAATGCCATCGAGGAGGCTCGATTCGAGATCGCCCGGCGGGTCAATCTGCCCGGAGATCCCCTCTACACGTTCTTCAGGAAAGGTCAGGGCCGCCGGCCCGTCCTGGGGCTGGTGGTGAACAACCCGGCACAGGGTGTCAGCCACGGAGTCCTCCGGCAAGAACCTTACAAGCGCTTCAACTACGAGGGTGATGCCGCGGAGGTGACTGTCGACTCCCAGGAGAGGTTCGGCAGCTTCGCCTTCGAGACCCGGGGAGTGCTGAAGTACGTCTCCCGCGTGACGGGATATCCCGTCCTGAGGCCGAAGGACAAGATCGTCCGGGACGTGGAGGTGAAACAGCAGTTCAAGGTGTCACTCATCGGTCCCCCGAGTCCCTTCGACCGGATGTTGCTCTACATCCACAACGGTCACGAGTTCCTGGGTCTCAACTCCAACGACGAGTGGATCAACCTGAACAAGTTCATCGAGAAGATGATGAAGGACCTGGACCATATGGAGAAGGAGCGGGACAAGAACCGGCAGAAGGTGGCCGACAAGGCCGGCGGCAAGGACAGGCAGGCCGAGGTGTTGCAGGCTCTGGATGACATTCCCTTCGATACGGCCCGGAAGATCGAGAAGTACGAGGCCCGGTACGGCCGGAAGATGCGGTTTCCCGCCGAGGAGCTGGCCCTGGTGGCTCTCAACTCGTCGGGGGTGGGTCTGGGCCTCGATGGCCTGGGGAGCGAGTTCATCAAGAAGCAGGAACAGATCTGGAAGGCCAAGAAGCATGTCGCCGATCAGGCCGAGCAGACCCTGCGCCAGCTCGAGCAGGCCGGGAACTGGAACGCCGATACAAACCTGCGGATGATCGCCATCTTGAGGGATCTGTCGGACTTCGACCAGGCCATGCTGGATGCGGCGGTCTACCTGCCCTTCTTTGCCAACTGCCGTCTCGACGACATGCCTCGACCGATCTACAACGTCATCGCCAGCGACGAGTCACCGGGAGGCGGATCGGCGCTGGAGCACTACCGCCGGTTGCTCGAGACCTTCTCCCGTGACCGGGCGGCCTGGAGGGACAAGTTCTTCTTCCGGGTCCAGAAGGGTAGCTCCAAGAC